>NZ_JAVRHP010000089.1:0-13194 GCF_031846505.1 Autumnicola edwardsiae | reverse complement strand
TAATTTCCAGATTTTTATTGAAGATAATTTAGTTCAATACTACTCCTCATTGTGTCATGTCGATAATAATATACATCCTTCAAAGTTTCTGTAAAGAGGTAAGTGACTAATATAGAACCCCACAGATTTTGAGGTCTGTGGGGCTTTATTCAGCTAATATGGCTTTTAGATTATATGTTTAATCTACAAGTTTTGTTGTTCCCAGCCGCCGCCCAGAGCTTTATAAGCATTCACCTGCGCATTTAATTGGTTCTGTTTGATCTCTATAAGCTCAAGTCTGGATTCCAGTGCTTCCCGTTGTGTTAGTAACACTTCAAGATAATCTGCACGGGCAGAACGAAAAAGGCTATTGGAAATTTCTATAGATCGGTTTAACCTTTCTACTTCCTGAGATTTTTTTTCAAAACTCTGTGCATAGTTATCAAAGGCCGATAGCTGGTTTTTCACTTCCAGGTAAGCAGATAAAATAGTTTGTTCATAATTAAAAACCGCCTGTAGCTGTTTCGCATTTGCGGTCTTATAGGCTGCTTTTATAGCATTTCTGTTCAGTAAAGGAGCCATAACCTCGCCAGCAAGATTGTATAGTACAGATTCAGGATTTATTAAATAAGCGGCGTCAAATGCTTCAAAACCTGCCTCTGCTTCAATTCTAAAAGATGGATAAAAATCTGCTCTGGCAACTTTCACGTCCAGTTTGGCAGCTTCCAGTTGCATTTCAGCTTGCCGGATATCCGGCCGGTTCTTCAGTAATTCTGAAGGGATTCCCGTAGCTAGTCTTTCCATGTCCATAGTCATTAAAATTCCAGAATTTCTTTGAATTTCCTGAGAAAACCTACCGGTCAGAAAATTCAGGTTATTTTCAGTTTCAGTTATTTGCTGCTGAACCTGATACTGAAGGTTTTGAGTGTTCAATAACTGGGCTTCAAAACGGTTCACCGCTAACTGGGTGACCCTCGCCGCTTCTTTCTGCTGTTTTACAATGCGTAACGCATCTTCCTGGATTTCAGTGTAATTATTAATGATTTCCAAGATATTGTCCAGGGCCATAAGTTCATAGTACGAGTTTGCTACTTCAGCAATTATCTGGGTTATCAGGAAATTCTTTCCTTCTACACTTGCAAGGTATTTACTTACCGCTGCTTTTTTACTGTTGCGCAATTTGTTCCAGATATCGATTTCCCAGGAAGCATAGGCTCCTACCATGTAGTCTGGAAGAGGTTCGGGAATCGCCTGTCCGTCTTTAATGTGCAACGCTTTATCTACCGCACCGTGGCGGGTATATTCGCCATCTTTTTCTATTCCGGCTGCTCCTCTCAGCCCCAGAAAAGGAAGGTATTCTCCCTTTTTAGCTGTGATTTCATAGCTATCTATTTCGACGTCCTGAAGTGTAATATTCAGCTCCTTATTATTGTCCAGAGCCTGGTCAATTAATATTGCCAGTTTTGGATCATTAAAATATTCTTTCCAATCTAAGAGGGCAATACCGGCAGAATCCGGCAAGTAATTATAACTTGCAGGAACTGTTGTGTCTACAGATCTCACCGTAGATTTTGATACATTACAACTATATAAGAAGAACAATGCCAAAACCATTACTGCTAAATGATAACTTTTGTTTCTAGTCATCTTGATTATTTTTTTTCTTTAGGTATTTCTTTATTCTTTTGAAGAGGGACTCATTCGACCAGTTTTCTACAAAGTCCTCACTTAATGGATTTTCATCCTCGTCTCTAATCAGGTGTTTACCTTCAGCCATTTTTCCGAATATGTAATAAAGTCCGGGTACAATAAGAACCCCGAAGACGGTTCCAAACAACATTCCACCAAGGGCAGAGCCTCCTATTGTGCGACTACTTATAGCGCCTGCGCCCGTAGCCATAACCAGCGGGATCAGACCTGCCATAAAAGCAAAGGATGTCATGAGAATTGGTCTAAAACGCACTTTGGCACCTTCTATCGCAGCGTCAAGCACTGTAAAGCCCTGATGATGTTTCTGAATGGCAAATTCTACAATTAAAACGGCGTTTTTACCCAGGAGTCCCACCAGCATAATAAGTCCTATCTGGGCATAAATATCATTAGCAAGACCCATTGTCTTTAATACTAAAAAAGAACCGAAAACGCCCATAGGCAAAGAGAGGATCACCGCCAACGGAATAAGAAAGCTCTCGTATTGGGCTGCAAGTACCAGGTAAACAAATATAAGCACTACAATAAATATATAAACAGCTTCATTCCCACGGTTTGCTTCATCGTAGGAGAGACCTTCCCAGGCAATATCATATCCTTGCGGCAAGTGGTCTTCAGCAACTTCCTGGATGGCTTTAATAGCGTCGCCACTTGTATATCCCTTTGCGGCAGCTCCTTTTATAGCCGAAGATGTATAGAGGTTAAAGCGGGTGATTTCATTTGGTCCCTGCTTCTTTTCCATTTTCATAAATGCGGAATAAGGGACCATTTCACCTTCTTCATTTTTAACGAACAAATTCATAATGTCTGAAGGGAGCCTCCTGTATTCCGGAGCAGATTGGGTGTAGACTTTAAAGAAGTTGCCAAACCTGGTAAATCCCTGCTCGTAGGTACTCCCAATTAAGACATCCAGGTTTTCCATGGCCTTGCCTATGGAAACACCTTTTTGCATAGCCAGTTCATTATCAATTATTAATTCGTACTGAGGGTAATTGGCCGCAAAAAAGGTAAAAAGGCCTGTAAGTTCTTTTCTCTCCTTTAGTGCTTCCATAAACTCGTTGTTCACCCTCTGAAATTCCTGATAGTCTACCGTGCTGTTCTTATCCAGCATTCGCAGGGAAAAACCATCTGAAGCACCGTAGCCTGGAACTGCCGGAGGTTCAAAATACTCTATTACCGCTCCAAGATCTGCTGTCTTTTCTTCCAGTTCTTCCATTATTTCCTTAACAGAATGCCTCCTGTTGTTCCAGTCTTCCAGGTTAATTAAACAAGTCCCGGCGTTGGATCCTCTACCTTCTGTTAAGATCTCATAACCTGCCAGGGAGGAAACAGATTTAATTCCTTCTACTTCTTCTGCAATTTCCTGTAATTCACGGGAAACCTGATTTGTTCTTTCCAAAGTAGAACCAGGCGGTGTCTGGATAATGGCATAGATCATTCCCTGATCTTCATTGGGAATAAACCCGGTAGGCAACGTGTCGTTGACCATAAATATCCCAAACCCAAAAGCAATAAGAATTCCAAAGGTGAGTAACCTTCTGTTAACAATTAAAGTCAGGAGACGGGCGTATTTTCCGGTTAGGCCATCAAATTTTCGATTAAACCAATCCAGGAATTTGTCTACCGGAGATTTTTTGCGTTTTTTTCCATGGTTGTTTTTCAGGATCATTGCGCACAAAACAGGGGTGAGGGTAAGGGCCACAATTCCTGAAAGTACAATAGAACTGGCCATTGTAATGGAAAACTGGCGGTAGAAAACGCCTACAGGTCCTGTCATAAATGCCACCGGTACAAACACCGCAGTCATTATTAAGGTAATGGCTATAATAGCACCGCTTATTTCGCCCAATACTTTTTTTACGGCCTTGTACGGAGACAGATTTTCTTCTTCCATTTTGGCGTGCACAGCTTCTACTACCACAATGGCATCATCTACCACAATTCCTATGGCCAGCACCAGCGCAAAGAGGGTGATGAGGTTAATTGTTAACCCGAATAGCTGCATAAAAATGAATGCGCCAATTAAGGAAACCGGAACTGCAATAGCAGGAATGAGCGTAGACCGTAAATCTCCAAGAATCAGGAATACTACAAGCGCCACCAGGATAAAGGCTTCTACAAGGGTATGGATAACTTTATCTACAGAAGCATTTACCAGTTTGGAAACATCATAATTAATTTCATAATCCATACCTGGAGGAAAGTCATCTTCCATTTCTTTAAGCTTCTCCTTTACTTCCTCAATAACCTTGCTGGCGTTACTGCCCACGTTTTGCTTGAGTACCATAGAAGCAGCAGGGTAACCGTCTTTGTTGGAATAAATGTCAAAGAATTCACTGCCAAGTTCTACTTCTGCAACTTCTTTTAGTTTTAAACTTTCTCCTTCGGCATTGGCCTTTATAATAATTTCTTCATATTGTTCAGGCTTATTGAACCTGCCGGAATAGGTTAATACATATTCCAGGGATTGTGCTGTTTTACCCGAACTTTGCCCTAGTCGTCCCGGCCTTCCAATCACACTTTGTTCATCTATGGCATGTAGAACTTCTTCTGTAGAAATGTTGTAGGCGCGCATCCTGTCGGGTTTAAGCCAAACACGCATGGCGTATTGACGGCTTCCCAGTATCTGCGCTCTCCCCATTCCTTTTACACGTTGTAATTCCGGAAGGATATGGCTGTTGGCATAATTGTACAAAAACTTTTCATCTGCGTTTTTATCCTTGCTGTAGAGGTTTACGTACATGAGCATGCTGGGCTGGATAGGCGTAATAATAACCCCTTCCCGCTGTACCAGGGGAGGCAGGTTATTCATTACCTGATCTACCCGGGTTTTTACATTAACCACTGCATCATTAGGATCGGTTCCTGGTTCAAAAACAACCTGAATCGTAGCTTCCCCTGCACTCGTGGCATCAGAAATAATATACTGCATCCCGTTCACACCGTTAATGGCACGTTCTAACGGAATTAAGGTTGAATTCACCAACACATCGGCGCTGGAACCGGGATAAGCTATAAAGAGATTTACCCTTGGAGGGGCAATTTCGGGAAATTGGGAAATGGGGCGCATGTTAATGGCCAGTAACCCCAGGAATATTATTGCAATAGATATAGCTATGGCAAGAACCGGCCTTTGAATAAATTTACTAAACATCTTATTTTATTTAGAGTGAAACTTTATTCAGCGTGAAGCCGGTTTAATTCTGTCTGTACCCTTTTCTGGTCGATAAGCTCATATTTAATTTTCTGGTCTTTTTTTACTTTTCTTAAACCTTCCACCAGAATTTTATCATTAACATTAAGCCCTTTATTGACCGCATAGAGGTGGGGGATTTCTCTTTCTACAGTGATCTCCCTTTGTGTTACCCTATCGTCTTTGTCGATTACAAAAACATACTTTCTGTCCAGAACTTCAAACGTTGCTTTTTGCGGAATAAACAAGGCGTCTTTAATTTCTGTTGGTAATAGAATGTTACCTGTCTCCCCATGCCTCAGGATTTTATTTTCATTGGGAAAGGTAGCTCTGAAGGCGATATTTCCTGTTTCCCTGTTAAAATCTGCTTCAATAGTTTCAATGGTCCCTTTATTTTTAAAGGTCTTCCCATTGGCCATTTCCAGATTTACCTGCGGCATATTCTTTAAAAAATTTTCTGAAACAAGATCCAGGTATTCTGCTTCAGGCACGTTGAAGTAAGCCCAGATCTGGCTGTTGTCTGCGAGAGTGGTGAGCAACTCACCTTCGTCCAGGAGGCTTCCCAGCCGAACATGGAATCTCCCCATAATTCCGTCAAAAGGAGCTTTAATTTTTGTGAAGTCCAGGTGGGCCTTTGCAAGTTTTAAGTGAGCATTCGCTTTATCCAATTCGGCCCTGGAAAGGGCAAATTCATTCTGGGAAACGATATTACTGTCTGCCAGGCTTTTGGTGTTCTGAAATTCGAGTTGGGCAAGGTTAGATTCGGCTAAAGCTCTATCCATTTCGGCCTGATAAATGGTAGGCATAACCTCAAACATTAACTGGCCTTTTTTGACCGGCTGACCTTCGTCTATGTGGATCTTTTTTAAATAGCCTTTTTCCATGGCCCTCAGTTCTATATGTTGTATAGCTTCCAGCCGTCCCACATATTGATTAAATATGACAGTATCTTTTTTTACAGGTTTTGTTACTAAATAAGTGGTTTCTTCTTGCACGTGATGTGTCTCGTGTTGGCAGGCGCTGGCAATTGTAAGCCCGGCCATGCCGAGGAGAAATAATATCCTCTTCATAAGATTATAAGTTTTTAAAATTGAAAATAGGGGATGAGTGGCCTCTTGAAAATGCGTAGTGCAAATTCAGGGCACGTCAATTAGATTCCGTACAAATGATGAGTAGGGAATTCAGTATAAATTCGATTTTTAGCTTATAAATCCTTTCCAGCAGTGGTAAAGAATAATGAAGGAAATCCTGCTGCGGTTATGCACTTCAAGATCCACGCAGGATGCCTGATTGTGTGAAAGATTATTCTGAATCCTTACAAGATGAGAATCACTTCCTGAAGAAGTTGGATAAGAAAAATCCCGATAAGAATCCTTAGGGTTAGAATCTTGAGAAACTTCCTCTTCGCTCGTTTCTAAGGTAAGGTGAAATAGCGGAAAACCGCTATCTTCTGAATCCTGAGAGAAAAGAGCATTTTTCTGATAATTAAAATCGGCCTCTTCATTAAGAAGAAAGGAACTGTTTTGCCCCCAAACCATTAACAGTCCTAAAATAAAGAAGGACAAACCAAAAATGTTGGTTGAACCTGTCTTAGAAGCTATAGTATGTGTGGGATATTTATTCAATGCTCATTTTGAGGCTGCAAATTTACATAGAAAATTTTAGTATATGCATTATGAGGGGAGAAATTGAATTTATTGGAAACTGAAACTTTTCATTCAGCCTTACAGGAAAACAGGAAGATCACCTGACTTACCAGAAGCATTATTTTTTTCTTCAGAAATTAAGCACATGCTCAAAATGGCAAATATCGGCCTTTAGTTCACTTGGTGAGGAAAAGATAGCCTTGCTCGGGGAAAAGTAGCCGATTTAGAAACAAATTCCATTGTAAAGTAGAGTAATAGGCTCAAATTTAAGAAGTAAACCGGAGTTCAGGATTTTTATGTCGTATCCTTGCTTATTTTAGTGATATTTGCCGATGATATTTCCAATTTTTAGCGTAAAATGTCTGTTTTTCGTGCCAGAAATGCTTTCAGAAGTTTCAAATTATGCATTAACTTAAACCCTTTCTAAGAATATATATATGCTACAAGAGCTTAACGATGCTTACGGGTTTATTTTTGAAAAGGAACTACTTCAGGAAATAGCCAAAAGCGGCGTCTTAAAAACTGTCAGGGAAGGTGAGGTTATTATGGATATTGGCGATTATATCACCTCCATGCCCTTACTTCTGGAGGGGGCGATAAAAATCCTTAGGGAAGATAAAGAAGGCAGTGAATTACTACTTTATTTCTTAGAGCGCGGCGATACCTGTGCGCTCACTCTTTCCTGCTGCCTTGGCCAGACCCAAAGTGAGATAAGGGCAGTAGCCGAAAGGGATACAAAATTTATTATGGTTCCCATTGGAAAGATTGAGGAATGGACCACCAGGTTTAAAAGCTGGAGGAATTTTGTTTTTGAAAGTTACCAATCCAGGCTATCAGAAATGCTTGAAACCATAGATACCCTGGCATTTATGAATATGGACCAGCGCGTGCTACGTTACCTTCAGGACAAAGCCAAAATTAATCAGTCTCAGGAACTACAGGTTACCCATCAACAGATTGCGTATGATTTAAACACTTCGCGCGTGGTGATCTCAAGATTGTTAAAAAGACTGGAAATGGAGAAGAAAATCCTTCTACAACGCAATTTTATAGTTGTTCATGAGCTTTAAGCTATAGCTCTGTAACTTTTGTTACTGCGCAGAGAGAGGGAAGAGGTTACTTTTGCGTAAAATTAAATGGAAAGTTTTGGAAGTAATTGATCTCTTAGGATACGTTGGTGCTTTAGTAATAGGAATTGTTTTAGGTCTCATTGGTGGTGGTGGTTCCATTTTAACAGTGCCCGTGCTGGTTTACCTGCTATCCATAAACCCAGTTACTGCAACAGCATATTCTCTTTTTATAGTAGGGGCGTCCTCCCTGGTAGGAGCAATAAATAATATGAAGAAGAAACTGGTGGATTTTCGCACTGCCACTGTCTTCGCCATTCCGGCATTTATTGCTGTGTACAGCACCCGCAAATTTTTAGTTCCTGCAATTCCCAAACACCTGTTTTCTCTGTGGGGCTTTGAAGTGACCAAAAATATTGGGATCATGCTATTTTTCGCCCTTATCATGGTTGTGGCTTCTATTTCGATGATAAAGGAAAATGGAAAGGGAGAATTACAGGAAGTAAAAGTTAAGTATAACTACCCGTTAATTATTATAGAGGGGATTGTGGTTGGAATGCTTACCGGAATAGTAGGTGCGGGTGGCGGATTTCTGATCATTCCGGCACTTGTGCTCCTGGCAAAACTACCTATGAAGAAGGCTGTTGCAACTTCCCTGCTCATTATAGCCGCTAAATCTCTTATTGGATTTATTGGTGATGTACAAAACCTGGAAATAGACTGGATGTTCCTTTTGGTTTTTACCGGACTTTCAATTGCCGGGATTTTTTTTGGAGGCTACCTAAACAAATTTATAGATGGCGGAAAACTGAAAAAAGGCTTTGGCTGGTTTGTGCTTGTAATGGGAATTTACATCATTTGGGAAGAACTTTTCTAATATTTTTACTATTCAGAATCATTGTTGTCCGGTAGAACTTTTACTAAAAATTGAAAAGTCCCATGGATACAACCATCTGAAGCTGTTGCTGTCTTTTCAGGCTTGCTTTTGAAATTCTTTCCATCTTATTTATTTTAGAACGAGCCACTGAAAAGTTGTGATGATCACCAGTTAGTTACGATCAAATCTTTATTCTTGTTTCTTGCAGCGAAGCGATCTTTGGTCTTTAACCGGGCACTACTAATTTAGAATTTATTCCGAAGTCTAAACTCATGCGTGTTATTTGTGTAAGATCTGAAGGTTTAAATAAAATCTGGTAGTTAATGTTTTTAAGATGGCTTAAGCTGCTAACCAGAAGTAATAGAAAAACAGGGAAGATCAAATTGTGTAACAAATGTTACTGCACAATGCGATTTAGGAAAGTACTTTTGTATAAGTAAAGATTAAGTTGAAATGATCGAAAGTCATTTCTAAAGTATAAAGTAATTGAACCAAAATGAAAATAGAACAATTTAAAGACGAACCATTAGCACATTACTCCTATGCTATTGTAAGTGAAGGAAAAATGGCTCTGATTGACCCAAGCCGTAATCCTAAACAATATTATAAGTTTGCTGAAGAACATAACGCAAAGATCGTAGCGGTTTTTGAAACACACCCTCACGCCGATTTTGTGAGCGGACATTTACAGATTCACAGGGAGACAGGTGCCACTATTTATGTTAGCGAAAAGGTGGGAGTAAATTACCCTCATGAACCTTTTGATGAGGGACAGAGCCTGAAAATTGGCAAAATTAGTATTCGTCCGTTGCACACTCCTGGGCATTCCCCAGATAGCCTAACCTTTGTTGCCGAAGAAGACGGTGAGATCGCATTATTTACCGGTGATACGTTATTTATTGGGAACGTAGGCCGCCCCGATCTTCGTGAAAAAGCAGGAAATATGAAAGCAAAACGGGTAGAACTCGCCAAAGCAATGTACAATACCATACAGACTAAATTTAACGATCTCCCAGATGAAGCTCTTGTTTACCCTGCTCACGGTGCAGGATCCTTATGTGGAAAGAACATGAGCGATTCTCCTTCCAGTACTTTAAGAGACGAAAGAATGGGCAACTGGGCTTTTAAAGAACAGACTGAAGAGGAATTTGTAGAAGAGATCCTCAAGGACCAACCTTTTATTCCTTCTTACTTCAAATTTAATGTAGATATAAACCGCGATGGAGCAGGAAACGTTCAGCAGGAAAAATATCGGGTACCTTTAAAAATAGCTGTAAATGAAGTTGAGGCAGGAATAACTGTAGTAGATGTTAGAGATGAAAATGATTATAAAGAAGGACATCTTCCTGATAGCATCAACATCATGTCGAGAACTGAAGGTGACAAATATGAGACATGGCTGGGAGCCATTGTTGAACCGAATGAACCTTTCTACCTGGCAGTAAATTCTGTAGAAGATATTGATGAGTTACTGGAAAGAACGGCCAAGATTGGTTATGAAAAACAAATGAAAGGAGTAATCACTTTAAGTAATGAGGTTTTCAGAAAGTCTGATGAATTTGATCTGGAAAACTTTAAAAGCAACAAAAATAATTACACTATTGTCGATATAAGAAATGAAAGTGAGTTGGCAGAAGGTAAGATCTTTGAGGATGCCATAGGAATTCCGTTAAACGAACTAAGGGATCGCGCAGATGAGCTTCCGAAAGGCAAACCTTTTGTAGTGCACTGTGCCGGCGGATACCGTTCTGCGGCCGGAAGCAGTATCCTGGAGAATAAATTCAACGACCAAAAGGTTTTTGACCTTAGCGAAGCAATTCAGGATTTTAAGTAAGAAGTAATTATCAATAAGTAGCAGGCTGTTGTAATAAAAAACGGTCTTAATGAGAAAAAGAAAAATATGGATTGGATATTAGAACCCTGGCCCTGGTATGTTTCGGGACCTCTTATAGCAGGTATTATGTTTATGCTGCTGTTTGGAGGTAAAACCTTCGGAATGTCTTCTAACCTGCGTACCATGTGTACTATTGGAGGAGCCGGAAAAAAAGCAGACTTTTTTAATTTCGACTGGAAGAGTCAGCGATGGAACTTGGTAGTGGTAGTTGGTGCCATAATTGGCGGATTTATAGCTGCCAACTTTTTAAGCACCGATACGGCCGTAAAAATTAATCCAGACACGGTGACAACTTTGGAGAGCCTCGGATTTTCCAGTGCAGGAGAGGCTTATCTTCCAGATGAGCTTTTTGCCACAGCCGCTTTGGCTGATCCTAAGTCCCTGTTTATTTTACTTATTGGCGGACTTTTAATCGGTTTTGGAGCGAGGTACGCCGGTGGATGTACTTCGGGACACGCCATCTCCGGCCTCAGTAACCTTCAACTACCTTCACTTATTGCAGTTGTAGGGTTTTTTGTGGGTGGACTTGTTATGATCCACCTGTTGTTTCCTTTAATTTTTTAACAGATATGAAATATTTAAAATTCTTACTTATAGGGATCATTTTTGGAATTGTAATGTTTAAAAGTGAAGCCGCATCCTGGTTTCGCATTTATGAAATGTTCCGGTTTCAGTCCTTCCACATGTATGGGATTATAGGTTCTGCACTGGCACTTGGGGTGTTGGGGATTTACCTTATTAAGAAATATCAACTAAAATCCATAGATGGCGAACCCATTAAATTTACACCAAAGAATAAAAGCTTTAGCCGGTATATGTATGGCGGAATTATTTTTGGATTGGGATGGGCGCTTGCAGGATCGTGTCCGGGGCCCATTTATACATTAATTGGAGCGGGATATGTCTCCATTTTGGTCGTGTTATTTGGAGCCTTGTTGGGAACTTTTCTCTACGGAATTCTTCGTGATAAGTTACCGCACTAAGACATGATTTTTAGCTTTTCTCTTTATGATAAAACCAGTTTTTAATCCTGAATCATTAGTTAGTACTTATGACTATAACCTTAAAATTGTTATCTTGACCACTTAAACCGTCAGACTTTCAATTTTAAATTGAATCTGTCTTAAATTAAGAATTAATCTCAGGTTTATTTATAAAGCTACTATATATGAAGAGAAATCAACTTTTAAGTGCAATTACCTTTATGGTGATCGTTATTATTTTAATAGCAGGATGTTCATCTGCCAAACAGAACAAAACAAGTGAAATGGCTTCCCGCGGAAAAATGGATCCATGGGAAAAAGGAGCTGCTGAAACAGGGAAATACCGCAATGTGTTCCTGGATGCCGGCTATTCCCAGGAAGCAATCGACGCAAAACTGGAAAAAGCTTATTACGACCTTTTTGAGGGGCCGGACCGGGTGTATTTTGAAGTAAACGATTCCATGGCGTATGTTTCTGATATTAAAAACGAAGATGCGAGAACAGAAGGCCTTTCTTACGGAATGATGGTGGCTGTTCAGCTTGATAAAAAAGAAGTTTTCGATAAACTCTGGCGTTGGACAAAAGCAAATATGCAACACCAGGGCGGTCCGCGTGATGCTTATTTCGCCTGGAGTGTAGATCCCATTACCGGTAAACATAATGCCGAAGGTTCGGCCTCAGATGGTGAACTTTATTTTGTGACAGATCTTTTATTTGCATCAAACCGCTGGGGGAACAATACTGGCATCGATTATTATGCTGAAGCAAAAAGGATACTGGATGCGATGTATAGCAAAGACGGTACTATGGGAGTTAAAAATGTAATTAATACAGAGCACAAGATGATTAATTTTGTGCCTGATGTAAATGGTTACGACTGGACAGATCCTTCTTATCACCTGCCCGCGTTTTACGAAGTTTGGGCAGAATATGCCAATGACGGCCGCGAGGAATTATACCGGGAATATGCAGATACTGCCCGCGCTTTTCTTCATCGTGCCACTCATCCCGTCACGGCCTTAACACCAGATTATTCCGAGTTTAGCGGGGAGCCGCATAGCCGCGGAAAAATGGGTGATGCATTTAGATACGATTCCTGGCGTGTACCTATGAATATTGCGATGGATTATAGCTGGTACGCAAAAGATAAGGAGTGGCAAAAGGATTATGCACGGCGTTTTCAGAATTTCCTGTATGAGCAGGGAATGGATACTTACGTAGATCAATATAACATAGATGGAACAACTCCGGACTGGATCCTGCCTGCGGGAGGTTACCAGAAGTTAAGACATTCGCTGGGATTAGTCTCTACCGCGGCGACTACTGCTATTATGAGTCCCCAGGAGAAAAGTCGGGAATTTGTAGATGCGGTCTGGAATGCCAAACTTGAGCCTTATCCAGACGAATATTTTGATCCTTATTTTGACGGACTAATGTATCTCTTCAGTTTGATGCACCTAAGCGGAAATTATCAAATTATTACTCCGGAAATGAATTAAGAAGCAGGTACAGTGTGAATACAAAATCATCAGGAGGAGCAAATTAGCGTTTGCTCCTCTATTTTTTTCTGAAATTTTTAAAATTGAGCTGAATTTTAGCCATTTGCAATTATTTCGGTCGATAATTACCAAATTTGAAGGCTGTCCTTCTACCTATTTTCTTCGGAAGAAGAGGTTTACACCGCAAAAAATAAAAAAGTAGCTGATTTTAATCTATTTCCTGAATTTAAGCTGAAATAATCTGCATTTTTTGGCCTTTCTGAGGAATAAAGATCGAAAATTGGCAAATTCCGGGCTTGACTTTTTTCTTTTCTTCAGAAAAAGAGGTTGTAAATAACATATCCGT
>NZ_JAVRHP010000088.1:0-13249 GCF_031846505.1 Autumnicola edwardsiae | reverse complement strand
CGGTGAAGAGTGTAAGGCGATGAAAGGTCTTATAAAAGAGGCTGAAGAATTTATTAAAGAAGATGCAGAGAAAGATGTGAAAGATGCAGGTTTAGTAGCCGAAGCACAACGTGTGGAGCACTATGAAATTTCTGGTTATGGTACTGCAGTTCGCTACGCCAAGGAATTGGGCCACGACGATATTGCGAAGAAATTGAAGAAGACTTTAGACCAGGAATATGGAGCTGATGAAAAGCTCAATAAACTGGCAGAAGGACGACTAAACAAGGAGGCGAAGTAGTTTTCTGTTAAACATATTGTGTAGAAAATGCCTGCGAAAGCGGGTTTTTTCTTTTCTACGGCTGCTCCGGTAACTAATTTGGCTTGACGGATTTTAAAATTGTTTCATGCTGTAGAGACAAAATTTAACAATAATTAACTATCTAAGTAACAAACCGGAAGGGATTTGTTAAACCTCAAAATTTATTACAGGTGTTGTTTTCTTTGAGATTTCAGGAGATTGAGGTAAAAAGAAAACATTGTGCCAAAAATATTGATGTTCTTCAAGTAGGTTAAAAAAGTTAAATGAGCACATTTCAAAGGATTTCGTGGTTAATTTTAAGAATATGAAGAATTCATTTCCCCGCCATTCGCAACTACCAAAACAAGCTATCGAAGTCATGAACTCCAACGAGAAAACTTTAAGAATTTTAAGATCGCTGAGATGTAAGAATCTGGCGCACCAGAAGGATTATCAGCATATTGCATATCATACAGAAAGGTTGCTGATCAAGTCTTTTTTTAGGAAAATTTCTAATTCGAAAAAGGATTTTGCAGCTAAACTTCAGCAGGAAATAGAAAGAATAGAAAAAACATTAACGCTTCAGCCCGCCATTTCTTCCAATATTTCTTCAGAAGAAAAGTGCGCCCCTTTATTCAAATCTTCCAGGCAAGAAAGAAATGGCCTTATTAAGGAATGCTACAGGAGGGAAAAGAGAAATGTGCATTTGTACAAGTATGCCCTAGCTCATGTAAATGAGGGTAGTGTAAGGGAGGCTTTACTTTCTCAAAAATCTAAAACTAAATCCTGGTTAAGGGAAATAAAATGTATGGGAATTAGCATTTATGAAGATTCTGAAAAAGAACACGGGATTTCACCCTTTAAATTTGATACTGAACTAAAGGCTTAAGTACTTAAGTCCCGATAGAAAATATAACGTTAAGCATTGGCCTGTATCATTTTTGGCACAGGCTTTTGTATTTACTAACCACAAAAAATTATTTAATGTTAAAACAATCTTTATGGAGTTCTTTTGCAACAGCTCCTGCGCAGTACCCAAAACTTGAGGGGGATATTGCTGTTGATGTTGCAATAATTGGTGGAGGAATTACAGGAATTACTGCCGCACAGGTACTATCGGAAAGGGGCTTTAAAGTGGCTGTCCTGGAGGCAAGAAGTATTGGCCATGGGACGACTGGACATAGTACCGGTAATTTGTACATAATTATTGATGAATTGTTATCCTCATTAAAAGCCAAATATGATAAAGGAGTAGTGAAGAGGGTTTTACAATCCAGGAAAGACGCGCTGGAGAAAATAGAGCAGAATGTACGTAACTTCCAAATAGACTGTGACTTTAGCAGGCAGCCTCTCTTTTTATATGAAGATGCAAACAACATGAAAATTTTGGAAGAAAGAAAGGTTGCTGAAGAAATTGATTTAGCATTTACCGAGCTCGCTGAAGATTTTCCTTTTGAGCAGGATATGGGAATACGATTAGAAAACCAGGCCCAGTTTAATCCTTTATTGTATGTGCTGGGGCTTGCAGATGCTTTGGATGAAGAACGATGTTCGATTTATGAAAATACTCCGGTACGTTCTGTAGAGGATCAGGAAGACAGGGTGCTGGTTTATACCGATGATGCCATTGTTGCCGCAAAATACGCTATTCACGCCACACACACCCCTAAAGGTTTGGAATTACAATATCACACTACGTTGGGACCATATAGGGAATATGGAGTGGCAGCAAGATTGGAATCAAATTCTTATCCGCAGGGTATCTTCTGGGGGTATTATAATAATCAGAAATATTCGATAAGATCTTATAGCCGTGGAGGTGAAAAATATTTAATAGCTGTTGGAAGTCCGCATAAAGTGGGCCAGGCAGAGAGCAACCGAAAGCATGTAGAAGAGCTGGTTGCGTTTTTGCAGGAGCGATTTATCGTTGGACAAATTACCCATACCTGGGGTGGGCAGAATTATAAACCGGCCGATCTTCTTCCGTTTATAGGTAGAAAAGAAAAGAACTCCCGGGAATTTGTAGCTACAGGGTTTTCTACAGATGGGCTTATTTATGGTACCCTTGCAGCAGTTATAATTGCAGATAAAATTGAGGATAAATTTAACCGCTATGAGGATCTTTATGAGGCTGCGCGTCACGAACCGGTTAAATCAGCTAAGAAATTCGTCAAGGAAAATGCAAATGTTGCAGCTGAATTTTTAAAAGATCTCAGCTTTAAAGGAGACGATAAAGATCTGGAAGGAATTGCGCCGGGAGAAGCCGGAATTGTTACAAGAAATGGAGAAAAAGTGGCGGTTTACAGGGAAGAGAACGGCGGATACAAAATAGTTTCGGCACTATGCACCCATATGGCTTGCATGGTTAGTTGGAACAACGTGGAAGAAAGCTGGGATTGCCCATGCCACGGGAGCAGGTTTAACACCTCTGGAGAAGTTATAGAGGGGCCGGCTTTTAATCCGTTACCGAAGAAGATCATCGAATAAACAAAGAATAAGGAATTATGAAGGAGAATATGAAGCAGAGTGATGACAACAAATTTATTCCAATGACCTCTTTTAGGAGTGGAAAAGGAAGTGAAGTTCGAAACGATGTCTACTACTATACCAATCAAATTGTAAATGTAATTATGATTGGAAAACCCGGAAGTAAGGATTGGGTGTTAGTGGATGCAGGAATGCCAAAATCGGGCCCCGAAATACAGAAAGTAGCCGAAAAAAGATTCGGAAAAGGAAACAAGCCGGCAGCTATTATTCTCACTCATGGGCATTTTGACCATGTTGGCGGAATAGTCCATTTAATAAACGAATGGAATTCCCCGGTTTATGCACACCATTTGGAAACCTTGTACTTAACAGGAGAGAAAAAATATCCTGAACCCGATAGTACTGTGGAAGGAGGGTTACTTGCAAAAATATCTTCGGTTTATCCACATGAGCCAATTAATATTAAATGTGCTTTACAGGAATTGCCTGAAGGAGGAGAGGTGCCCCAATTGCCAGACTGGAAGTGGATTCATGTTCCCGGTCATGCTCCGGGACAGATAGCTCTATTTAGGGAAAGCGACAGGACGATGATTGCAGCAGATGCATTTGTTACAGTTAAGCAGGATTCTTTTTATAAGGTACTTGTTCAAAAGACCGAAGTTAATGGTCCACCAGTTTATCTCACCACCAATTGGGAGCGCTCTCATGAATCTGTTCAAAAACTGGAAGCGCTTAAACCCGAGGTTGCAATTACCGGTCATGGAGCAGCAGTAGAAGGAGAGGAATTAAGCGAAGGCCTCGAAAATCTCAGTAAAAATTTTAGAGAACTTGCCATTCCTACTCATGGTGAATGGGTAAAAGATGAAGATAAAGCCTGAACCCTGCCACTATACTTTCTCTTATTTATCGGAATATTCATTGCGAATACTGGAGGATGCAGATAAAAAAGGCGGCATTTTATAAAAACAAACTTTTATCATAGGATCTTAAGAAACGGCTGTATCTGCAGCCTTTTTTTTTGCAGAAAATTAAGATGAAACAGATAATAAGTATTTTTTAACAGCAGCTTAACAGCAAAATAGAGGCAACAGCTTCTGTAGCTACCGTATATACTGCTTTTTTTCTATAAATTCAACTCTATAATCATTACTTATATTAAGAAATGTTTATGCCGTCTTTAGCAGTATTTAGTATCCTTCTGCTATAAATTTGGTTGTCATAGAAGGTCGGTAAAATTAGAGTGGCTGCGAGATTTGGGGAATTTCCGGACATCCTGCATTCGTATTACGAAGCAGTGCATTTAAAAGAAATGATGATACCAGTCTCTTAGGTCTATAATTGTAGAACAAAAATAGATGCAAACTGGAAACGGGGCAAAGAAAGCAATAATAACAGGTGGGGCTAACGGGATTGGACGAGCCATCGCTAAAAAGTTTTCTGAGGAAAATTTTAAAACAGTCATTGCTGATTTAGAATATACGGAAATAGATGATGATCATATTTTTTTCTGCAGGACAGATGTTTCCAGGGCTTCAGATACAGATCATCTTTTCAGCTGGACTTTAGAAACCATTGGTGATCCTGATGTTTTGGTGATTAATGCGGGAAAAGGAATCCAGGAGCTACTAACGGAAGGGGATCCCGAAAAATGGCAGGAGGTAATCAACACCAATGTTATGGGAGCCTTACGAGCCATCCGTGCTTTTGTACCTGCGATGATGGAAAATAAGCAGGGAAATGTTGTTTTTATTTCATCAGTTTCAGCTAACCAGCCACACCCTTCGGGAGGAATCTACAGTGCCTCAAAAACTGCTCTTGAAGTAATTGCTGAAACCCTTAGGTTGGAAACCATTCCGTATATAAATGTGACAGTAATAAGCCCCGGAATAACAGATACTAAGTTTTTTGAAAATCAAATTTCCGGACACACGAGTGTGGAGGGACTGGATATGGGATTTATTTCACCAGAAGATTTAGCCGAAGATGTTTTTTACGCAATCAGTAGAAAAAACAACAGAAGTATAAATAAAATTATAACCAGACCTCTTAAACAAAATTTCTAATTAATCAAAAACAGCTTAAATGAATAAGAGAATTTTAATTACCGGAGGAGCAGGATTTATTGGTTCTCACCTGGCCGATGAACTCTTAAATGAGGGATATCAGGTGAGGGTACTGGATAATCTTTCTGAACAGGTTCATGGAAAAGACAGGAAAAAACCTTCTTACCTAAACCCAAAAGTAGAACTTCTGGTAGGAGATGTTAGAGATAAAGAAGCAGTTGAAAAAGCACTCGATGGCGTCCACGCTGTTTTCCATCTTGCCGCAATGGTAGGAGTGGGGCAAAGTATGTACCAGATAAGAGATTATACCGCGGTAAACAACCTGGGAACTGCAACCCTCCTTGAAGCACTTATAAATCATCCCGTAGAAAAACTTGTAGTGGCTTCCAGTATGAGCATTTATGGTGAAGGCTTATATAAAGATTCTAATGGCAACCTGGAAATGGAATGTGAAAGAGAACTTTCAGACTTAAAGGAAGATCGCTGGGAGATGTATAAACATGGAGAGGAGCTAACGCCAATTGCCACTCCCGAAGATAAAAAACCAAACCTTGCTTCTGTTTATGCTTTATCGAAATACGATCAGGAGCGATTAAGCCTAATTACCGGAAAGGCATATAATATTCCCACTACCGCGTTGAGATTCTTCAATGTTTACGGAACCAGGCAGGCCTTATCGAATCCATACACGGGAGTTCTCGCCATATTTGCTTCGAGACTGCTGAATGATAATGCACCTATGATTTTTGAGGATGGTTTACAAAAGAGGGATTTTATTCATGTTAAAGATGTCGCAAGGGCTTGCAGATTGGCAATGGAAAAATCTGAAGCCAATGGTGAAGTCCTGAATATAGGTAGTGGTAACCAGTATACGATAACCCATATTGCTGATAAGCTGGCGGGAGTAATGGGTAAGGATATCTCTCCCGAAATTACCGGGAAATACAGGATAGGGGATATTCGCCACTGCTTTGCAAATACAGATAAAACAAAGAAAATTTTAGGTTTTGAGCCTCAGATGAAATTTGAAGATGGTCTTTTTGAACTTGCAGAATGGTTGAAGGGCCAGATTGCCATAGATAATGTGGGCAAGGCAAGTAATGAACTTTCTTCCAGAGGATTAACCGTTTAAACTGACCCGCTATGCAAAATGAGAATAAAAGCAATACTCCTGTAATTGGTATTCTTGAATGGTTTAGGCCGGGAGAATACCAGGAAGTAGAAAATACTATAAAGGATCTTAAAAATTTGGGGATCACCCATTTGCGCACAGGAGTTTCCTGGGCAGATTGGTACGTAGAAGGGACAGAAGAATGGTACGACTGGCTTTTTGCCGAACTTGGCAAACACGTAGAAATTCTTCCTTGTTTCCTGTATACCCCACCTTCTTTGGGAGAAACAGCAAAAACTTCTTCGCCTCCAAAGTATTTAAAATCATATGCAGATTTTCTGGATCTTATGATCAATAAATACGGAGAATATTTTGATTGGGTAGAATTATGGAACGAGCCGAATAACAAAGTGGAGTACGACTTCACAATGGATTATTCGTGGCACAAGTTCTCGAAAATGATAGACATGGCATCTTATTGGGCCAAAGAGAAAGGTAAAAAAACCTTGCTTGGCGGGATGAGCCCCATAGATCCAAACTGGCTGCATATGATGGCTGAAAATGGAACTTTGGAAAATATAGATGCCATTGGGATTCATGGTTTTCCACACGTTTTTGATCAGCAATGGGAAGGATGGGAAGAGAATATTAAGCAGGTAAAGCGGGTTCTTAAACGCTTTGATCTTGAAAAAGAACTTTGGATTTCGGAGGTGGGATTTTCTACATGGCAAAATGATGAGGTAAAGCAGTATGAGGAATTTAAGAAAGTAATAAATACTTCAGCAGATAGGGTATATTGGTACAGTTTAAAAGACCTACATGCTAAAAACCCGACTGTGGGCGGTTTCCATTTGGATGAGCGGGAATATTTCTTCGGATTAAAAAAGACAGACGGTACAAAGAAGTTACTGTACAAACTTTTGGAAAATGGTGGAATAGAGAATATTCAAAATCATTCCTATATCCGGAAACAATATGTTCTTAAAGACGAAGAGCAGTACAGTCTTATAACCGGAGGAGCCGGTTTTGTGGGGACAAATCTTGCTGCAAGATTGCTGAGTGCAGGCAAAAAGGTAATGATCTATGACAGCCTTTTTAGGGAAGGTGTTGAAAAGAACCTCCAGTGGCTCCAGGAGAAATATGGAGATCAACTTATTATCCAGATTGCAGATATCCGGGAAAAGAGAATACTCGAAGAGAGTGTAAGGAACGCCTCAGAGGTTTACCATTTCTCGTCACAGGTCGCCGTTACTACATCGCTCACTAATCCTCTGCTGGATTTTCAGGTTAACCTTCAGGGCACATTTGATCTTTTGGAAGCCATCCGAAAATCTGAACATCAGCCACCACTTCTTTTTACTTCTACCAACAAGGTTTACGGTGATCTCAACGATCTTGAGATGAAACCTAATGAAACCAGGTATTATCCTTCAGATAAAACAATAGAAGAAAATGGGATAGGCGAAGACAGAGCACTGGATTTTCATAGTCCGTACGGTTGCTCGAAGGGTGGTGCAGATCAATATATCCTGGACTACTCGCGCTCCTATGGGTTAAAAACCGCAGTTTTCAGGATGAGTTGTATTTATGGTCCACATCAGTTTGGGACAGAAGATCAGGGCTGGGTTGCCCACTTTCTAATAAGTGCGCTGGAAGATCATCCTGTAGTGATCTATGGAAATGGAAAACAGGTTCGAGATATACTTTTTGTTGAAGACCTGGTGGATGCTTTTGTACTGGCAAGGAAAAATATCGACAAGATATCAGGGGAAGTGTACAATATTGGAGGAGGACCAAAAAATACTGTTAGCCTTATTGAGATTCTGAACCTTATAAAGGAAAAAGCGGGAAAAGAAATGGATATTTCTTTTGAAGACTGGAGAACAGGAGATCAGCTCTATTATGTGTCCGATACCTCCAAATTTCAACAGGCTACGGGTTGGACACCAAAACACTCTGTAGAAGAGGGAATGGAGGAATTACTCCAATGGCTTTGTAAAACCAGAAATATTCAAATAAAGGATAATCCAAGATCATCAGCTAAAGCAATGGTTTTATGAGAATAACCAGAACATTACAGGAAATGCCTTCACTTGCAGAAGAAGAAGTTTACAAATCTGCTATAATTCAAAGTCCGGGCAAAGTAGTTGTCAAAGAATCTGAAATACCAAAACCCGGTAAAGATGAAGTTAGAATAAAGTTAGAGGGAAGCGGGGTTTGTGCTTCCAATATTCCCGTCTGGGAAGGCCGGGACTGGTTCAATTATCCGGTAGAAAAAGGAAATCCCGGCCATGAGGGCTGGGGAATTATTGATGCGGTAGGTGAGGATGTAAAGGGCTTCACTGTAGGCGAACGCATTACCGGGCTTACCTACAATTCCTATGCAACTTATGATATCGGGAAGCCGGAAAACCTGGTAAAATTACCCGATTTTCTTGACGACAAACCTTTCCCGGGAGAGCCGTTGGGTTGCGCAATGAATATTTTTTCCAGGGCCTATATCCGGAGCGGGCATACGGTTGCAGTCGTGGGTTGCGGATTCTTAGGTTTACTTTTAATCCAGTTAGCCAAATCCAGAGGAGCTAAGGTTATTGCAATTTCCCGGAAACAATTTTCACTGGATGCGGCTACAGAGGCCGGGGCAGATGAGACGATAAGAATGGACGATCACTATAAAATCATCGAAAAGGTTAAGGAATTAACCAATGGTAATTTTTGTGAGCGTGTGATTGAAGCCACCGGAAAAGAATGGCCCCTCAATTTGTCTATAGAACTTACCGGTGAAAGAGGAAAACTAATTGTGGCAGGATTTCACCAGGATGGGATGCGCAATGTAAATGTGCAAATGCTCAACTGGAGAGGGATAGATATGATAAGCGCTCACGAACGGGATACTCAAAAATATGTAGACGGAATGAAAGCAGCAATTGTGGCTATTCAGAAAAATGAGATGGATCCTTTTCCTTTTTTTACGCATATGTTTTTGCTTGATGAAATGCAAGCGGCTTATAAACATCTAACCGAAAGACCCGATGGATTTATTAAGGCCCTTATAATAAATCCATGAAACCAACTAACTAACCAACCAAAAATAATGATTACAACTCAACCAACCGAAATTCTTAAGAAAACACTGTCTCTTGGCTTTATCGGTGTAGGCTGGATTGGCAGGAACAGGATGGAAGTACTTTTACGAGATACTAATGCTGAGGCTCTTGCTATTGCAGAACCGTCAAAGGACAATGCCGAAGAAGCCTTAAAAAGTGCAAAAAACGCCGTACTTGCCAATTCCCCTTCAGACCTTTACGAAAATGAAGATCTGGACGGCATCGTAATCGCTACACCAAGTGCCATGCATGCGCAGCAATCCATTGAAGCTTTAAAAGCTGGAAAATCAGTTTTTTGTCAGAAGCCGTTGGGCCGCACTGCTACTGAAGTTTCAGATGTTGTTGAAGCTGCCGAAAAAGCAGATAAACTTCTGGCGGTGGATTTGTCTTATCGGTATACAAAAGCGTTTAAGGCGGTTTATGATATTATCCAGAATGGTGAAATTGGTGAAATTTATGCAGCCGATCTTGTTTTCCATAATGCCTACGGACCCGATAAGGAATGGTTTTATGATATCAATAAATCAGGAGGGGGTTGTGTTATGGACCTGGGAATTCATCTAATCGACCTCGCTTTGTGGACGCTGGATTTTCCGGAAATCAAAGAAGTAAAAAGCCATCTTTATCATCACGGCAAAAAATTGACTTCCTCTAATAACGAAGTAGAGGATTTTGCCAGTGTCGCAATGACTTCAGAAAAAGATACCACCATAAATCTGCAATGTTCCTGGAATCTTTCCGCAGGAAAAGAAGCGATAATTGAAGCACGTTTTTATGGAACCAAAGGTGGAGCTGCTTTTAAAAATGTAAATGGTTCTTTTTACGATTTTAAAGCTGAAAAATATAAAGGAACTCAAACAGAAACACTGGTAACCCCTCCCGATGACTGGAGCGGCCGTGCCGGTGTGATTTGGGCAGATGTAATTTCGCAAGGAAAAGGCTTTGATCGTGAATCGGCAGAAGAATTTATAAAAATAAGTAAGATAATTGACCGTATTTATGGAAGAGAATAAGATGAAAATATTAATGACAACAGATACGGTGGGAGGCGTGTGGACATATTCTCTGGAATTGTGCAAAGCTTTAAGTGATCACAACATCCAGGTGCACCTGGCAGCAATGGGAGCCTGGCCTACAGAAGAGCAGGAAAGAGAGGCATCAAAATTGCCAAATATCGTCCTTTATAAAAGTGATTACAAACTTGAGTGGATGCAGGATCCCTGGGAGGATCTGGAGAAGGCGCATAAATGGATAACCTCCATTTATCAAACAATACATCCCGATGTTGTTCATTTTAACAACTATGCGCATATAGAGAATTTCTGGTCCTGCCCAATAATCACCGTGTACCACTCCTGTGTGCAGACCTGGTGGCAGGCTGTAAAAGGAACTTCTGCCCCTTCAACCTGGAGTAGATATACTGCGCTGGTAAAAGATTCTCTGAATGCTTCAGATATGGTGGTGAGCCCTACTAACGCTATTTTGGAAAAAGCAGTTAGGGTCCACGAGGTAAAATCGCCTACAGAGGTGATTTATAACGGAAGAGAAATTAATTTTTCAGAAGAAGTAGAAAAAGAAGATTTTATCCTGTGCATGGGAAGGATCTGGGATGAAGCTAAAAACCTTCGGGTGCTGTCAGGAATTGCTAAAAATCTGCCGTGGCCCGTGTATATCGCCGGGAATAATATCAATCCCAATACAGGAAAAGAGGTAGAAATTGAAAATGTTCATTTTCTTGGAGAATTATCTTCTGAAGAAGCCGTAAATATCATGCAGCGGGCGTCAATTTTTGCCAGTCCCACTAAATATGAACCTTTTGGATTGGCTATTCTTGAAGCAGCCAAAGCTGGTTGTGCCCTTGCCTTGAGCGATATTAATACCCTTACCGAAGTTTGGTCTTCAGCCGCTTCTTTCTTTGATCCTGAAAATGCTGAGGATACTCAGGAAAAGATTCTTCAGTTGATAGAAGGTAAAGAATACCGCAAAGTGATGGCCAAAAAAGCATGTGCACAATCTGAAGCTTATAACCTTCAGAAAATGGGATCGGAATATGCCGCTTTATATAAAAGGCTTATCGTTTCCAGAAAAACTGATATTAACCAATTAACCCCCAGCTTATGAATTTTGTGATGTTTTATCATTCGTTGTACTCCGACTGGAACCATGGAAATGCCCACTTCCTGCGAGGAATCGTAAAGGAACTCAAAAAGAGGGGACATGAAGTGGATGTCTATGAACCGGAAGGCGGATGGAGTTTAAACAACCTCATAAAAGACCATGGAGCAGAGAAACTGGATGAATTCAGAAAGTATTATCCAACCCTGAATCCGCAATTTTACAATCCCGCCAAAAAACTGAATCACAAAGGCATTTTGGGAAATGCAGATGTAGTAATTGTGCACGAATGGAATAATCCCGAACTGGTTGCTGAAATTGGCGAAAAGAAGAAGGAGTATGGATATAAACTTCTGTTTCACGATACCCATCACCGCGCGGTTTCTGATGAAGAAAGCATGGCGAAATACGATTTTAGTAACTATGATGGAGCCCTTGTTTTTGGGGAAGTGATAAGGAAAATTTATCAGGATAAAAATTGGCTAGATCAGGTTTGGACGTGGCATGAAGCTGCAGATGCCGATCTTTTTAAACCAAATCGTGACGAAGAGAAAGAAGGAGATTTGGTGTGGATTGGAAATTGGGGGGATAATGAACGTACCGAGGAGTTGATGGAATTTCTCATTGAGCCCGTAAAAGAACTGGGAATTAAGGCAAAGGTTTACGGTGTACGCTATCCCGAAAAAGCTAAAAAAGCACTAAAAGACGCAGGAATAGAATATGGGGGCTGGCTTCCAAACTACAAAGTGCCGGAAGTGTTCTCTAAATATAAAGTTACTGTGCATGTGCCGCGAAGGCCTTATGTAGAGATGTTGCCGGGGATTCCCACAATACGTCCTTTTGAAGCGCTTTCCTGCGGAATTCCGCTTATTTGCTCTCCCTGGGAAGATGCGGAATATCTCTTTACACCGGGTGAAGACTATCTTCTTGCCAAAGACGGAAATGCAATGAGCTATAGGATTTCTGAAGTTTTAAAAAGTGCTCAGTTGGCACAAAGCCTTTCGGAAAATGGGAGACAAACTATTTTAGAAAAACATACCTGTGCACATAGAGTAGACGAACTTGAGCAGATAATAGATGAAATTGAATCTCCTTTAGCGGATGAAATGAAGATCAACAATGGAAAATAAACTCAACATAGCATTTTTTGGTTCCAGTATTGTTTCTGCATACTGGAATGGTGCAGCGACCTATTATCGCGGAATTGTAAAAGCCCTGCATAAGATGGGGCACGAAGTTACTTTTTATGAGCCCGATATTTTTGAGCGTCAGGAACACCGGGATATTGATGATCCCGACTGGTGCAATGTGATCGTTTATGAAAAGGATAAACTCAGCTTAAGAGGATTACTTCGGAAGGCTCAGGAAGAGTCAGATGTGATCATCAAAGCAAGTGGCGTGGGTGCTTACGACGATTTTTTGGAGTCCGAAGTCGCCAAAATGAAAAGCAAGAACAATCTGATCATTTTTTGGGATGTAGATGCTCCCGCTACGCTGGACAGGATAGAAAAGGACGAAAATGACCCTTTTAGAGACCTCATTCCGCAGTACGATTTTATACTTACTTACGGCGGCGGGCAGCCCGTAATTGATGCCTATGAAAGGAATGGCGCAAAAAAATGTATTCCGGTTTATAACGCGCTGGATACCGATACCCATTTTCCTGTAGATCCTGAAGCAAAATTTGAGGGAAGTCTGGCCTTTCTTGGTAATCGTTTGCCAGACAGGGAAAAGCGGGTAGAAGAATTCTTTATAAAACCTGCAACAGAACTGCCCGATCATAAATTCCTGATTGGTGGTAGCGGCTGGGGAGATAAAAAGATGCCCGATAATGTGAATTATTTGGGGCACGTCTACACAAAAGATCATAATGCCTTTAACTGTACACCAATAGCTGTTTTAAATATAAGCCGCGATAGTATGGCGAAGTACGGATTTTCACCGGCAACCCGGGTTTTTGAAGCCGCCGGGGCAGGAGCCTGTATCATCACCGATTACTGGAAAGGGATTTCCACTTTCTTTGAACCCGATGAAGAAATAATAGTAGTAAAAAGCGGGGAAGAAGTAAAAAAAGTAATTTCAGAAT
>NZ_JAVRHP010000087.1:0-13262 GCF_031846505.1 Autumnicola edwardsiae | reverse complement strand
GGTTATGAGTTTTTGATACTAATATAATAAACTAGCACAATACCTTTGTATATCAATGATTTATAAGATAGATATTTAAATTTCATATCATTTAATATCAAACAAAATCAATAAATGTTGTACCTATGTTGTACCTAAAATGAGTATATTTATAATCAAAATATTTTGTGATGGCAACAGTTCGAGTAGTATTAAGAAAGAAGAAAAACAAATCTGGATTACTTCCAATTGCAATTAGGATTACAAAAGACCGCAAAAGCTCTTATCTAAACACAGGTCAATACATCGAAGAAAAATATTGGGATGAAAAAAATCGTAATATTAGGAAATCACATCCTAATTCCAGTGTACTGAACAATTATATTGCGACTAAAGTTGCAGAAGCAAACGATAAGGTCATAAAGTCTGAAATGAACCCTGAATATCAGACGGTTTCAGAAATAAAAAATAAAATTATAGTTACTAATGGTCTTGATTTTTTTGCTGTAGCAGAAATGCATCTTCAAAATCTTAAGAATAGAAACAAACACCATCAATATGACACTGAATTAGGCAGACTTAAAAAATTCAAGGAATTTCTCGGTAAGGATTCACTTTCGTTCAATAAACTTAATGTTACTGTTCTTAAAAAATTTGAAACCTATCTCTTACATCAAAAAAGCCTTTCGCCCAGAACGGTAGTTAATTATCTTATACTTATTAGAACGGTCTTTAATTTAGCTATTTCAGAATCCATTACCGACAGAGGTTTATACCCTTTTGGGAAAGGCAAAATGACCATCAGAATACCTGAATCTCAAAAAATAGGTTTTTCCGAAGCAGAAATTCAAAAACTGGAAAATGCTAGAGGAATAACCGAAGCTCAGCAAAAAGCAATTCATATTTGGCTTGTGAGTTTTTACTTTGCAGGAATAAGAGTAGGTGATGTTCTTAAACTAAAATGGTCAGATTTTAATGACGGGCGATTACTCTATCGAATGAACAAAAACAGCAAGTTAGTTTCTCTAAAAGTTCCAGATAAGGCTATAGATATTTTTAATCTATATAGAGAAAGCTCATCTTATGATGATCTTATATTTCCGCAATTAAAAAGTATAGATTTTAGGGATTCTGAAGAAGTAACAAGGCGTACACAATCGATAACGAGAAATCTGAACAGAAGATTAAAGATTGCTGCCAAGCAATTAGGTATAAAAAAGAATATAAGCATGCACATTGCTAGACATAGCTTTGGAAATATCTCTGGGGATAAAATACCGATTCAAATGTTGCAAAAATTATATCGCCATTCTTCGGTGACAACAACTATTCGGTACCAAGCCAATTTCATACATAAAGATGCTGATGACGCATTGGATAGCGTGGTCAATTTCTAAACCATCCTAATTTTGCAACACAGTTGCATCTAAATCTTTTTACCTTTGGTTCGTGAAAATATTTACAATCATACTATCCTTATACTTTTTGGCGCTCAATTTTGCGCCTTGTAGCGATACCGTTCCTGATAGCGATGATACACAACTTGAATTTTCACAAACAACAGATGCAGACCATAACGATAGCGATCTATGTTCACCGTTCTGTCAATGTCATTGCTGTCACGTACATACTATTGACTTTGAGCTAATGACCTTTGAGCCATTTCAAGATCCAATCTCAAATATGATCCTTACTTCTTTTCAACACCACGGCAAGGATTTCCACACTTCGCTTTTTCAGCCGCCACGGCATAATTCAGTTTTCATAGGATAGCTCTATCCTGTTTTGAAGTTTTTCTAATTGAAAAACTTTATGATGTTTTCGCTTTCGCGAAAGCGTACACCTAATTTTTAACTGAATTAATTCTCTAATCTATGATTAACAAAATCATTGATTTTTCAATCAATAATAAATTTATTATTGGCTTGTTTACGTTGACTCTTATAGGAGTTGGTATCTGGTCAATGGCAACCGTAAACCTTGGGTCGGTGCCAGATATTACTAATAATCAGGTACAGGTCATTACGCAATCACCTAATCTAGGAACGGAAGATATTGAACAGTTCGTAACCTATCCGGTAGAATTGTCTATGGGTAATTTGCCAGGCGTTACCGAAATAAGATCTATCTCACGCTTTGGACTTTCTGTAGTAACGATTGTTTTTGAAGACAATATGGGCACCTATCTTCCTCGACAGTTGGTACAGGAAAAACTCAATGAATTGGACGAATCCATACCTGAAAAATTTGGAAGTCCATCTATGGGGCCTATTTCCACTGGTTTAGGTCAGATCTATGAATATACTATAAAACCACAGGAAGGTTTTGAAAACAAGTATTCACCTATGGAACTGCGCACAGTGCAGGATTGGATTATCAAACGACAACTCACCTTACTGGAAGGCGTGGTAGAGGTCAACTCTTTTGGAGGCAGTATTAAACAGTACGAGGTTGCTGTCAATCCAGAGAAGTTGAACAGTATGGGTATCAGTATTTCACAAGTTTATGAGGCTCTCGCTCGAAACAACGTGAATACTGGTGGCGCTTATATAGAGAAAAATAAAATGTCAAATTTTATAAGAGGCGAAGGGCTTATTCGCTCTTTGGAAGACATTAAGGATATTTCAATTATTAACGAGAACAACGTTCCTGTAACTATTGGAGATGTAGCAACACGTGTCCATTTCGGGAATCAAGTGCGTTATGGTGCTTTTACACAAGACGGTAAGGAAGCTGTGGGCGGTATGATAATGATGCTTAAGGGTTCTAATCCAAATGCTGTTATTCAGAATGTCAAGGATCGTATGGCAGAAATTGAAAAATCCCTGCCAGAAGGTCTGACAATCGCCCCGATAATTGATCGTAGTGAGCTAATTGCGAGAACTACCGATACCGTTAAAACCAATTTACTGGAAGGTGCCTTAATTGTGATTTTTGCCCTTGTCTTACTATTGGGTAGTTTAAGAGGTGGAATCATAACGGCCACTACTATACCGTTGTCCTTGCTTTTTGCCTTTATCCTAATGAAGCAATTTAATGTATGGGCAAACTTAATGAGTTTAGGCGCTATCGACTTTGGGATTATTATAGATGGTGCGGTAATTATTATAGAAGGAACGGTGTATGAGATCCAAAAAAGAATCAGGTCTGGCAAGCTAAAATTCAATCAAGCCGTGATGGATAAAGTTGCCTATGATGCCGGAAGCACGATGATGAGTTCTGCTTTTTTTGGGCAAATCATTATTCTCATTGTTTTCACGCCTATACTTTTTCTTACAGGTGTTGAAGGTAAAATGTTTAAACCTATGGCATACACCTTTGGGTTTGCAATGATAGGTGCTATCATTTTGTGCCTTACATATGTCCCAATGATGTCTGCACTCTTTATGAAACCAGTACAGAATACCAAAAATTGGTTTGGCAGATTTGAGCGCTGGCTTGAAAAGGTAAGTGATAAAATCATAGGTGCTATACACAGTGCTTATATGCCTTTATTAAAAGGAGCTCTTAAGCTGAAGCTTATCGTTTTATCATCTGCCGCTTTTCTACTTTTAATCGCAGGTTTTATCTTTTCTAATATGGGAGGAGAATTTGTACCGCAGCTCGATGAAGGAGATATAGCAATGCAGGCGTTTATAAGGCCTGGAAGTTCGCTAACAGAATCCATTGAAGTTTCAAAGAAAATTGAAACTATTCTATTAGAAAATTTCCCAGAAATAAAAACGGTCACAGGCCGCATAGGAGTTGCAGATATCCCTACAGACCCTATGCCTATGGACATTGCAGATATGTACATCATCCTTAATAAAGATATGGATGACTGGACGACAGCCACTACTAAAGAAGGCTTGATTGATGCCATTAGGGACAAACTGGATGATGAACTATTAGGTGTTAATTTATCATTTACCCAACCGGTCGAGTTGAGATTCAACGAACTTTTAGAAGGTGTAAGAGAAGATATTGCCGTGAAGCTTTATGGCGAAGATTTAGAGGTTTTATCAAATAAGGTTCAAGAAATGGCAGCTATTATACAGACCGTTCCTGGTGCGGGTGATGTGAGTGCAGAACGTACAGCTGGATTACCACAGATGACTGTAAAATTTAAACGCGATAAAATGGCGCAATATGGACTGGATATTCAAAAAGTTAATGACTATATAAGTACTGCTTTTGCTGGTGGTACCGCAGGCGTTATCTTTGAAGGCGAGAAGCGATTTGATCTCGTGGTGCGATTTGATGAAAGTCATAGAAAAAGTATTGATGACCTGCGCAATATGTACATTGATCTCAAGGATGGAAGTCAGGTCCCCATTATTGAAATAGCTGAGATTGAATACGTGCCTGGACCTATGCAAATCTCACGTGACAATACATATAGAAGAACGTATGTAGGTGTAAATGCACGAGGCAGAGATGTAGAATCTGTCGTAAAGGATATACAACAAAAATTAGATAAAGAACTGGACTTACCATCAGGGTATTATATTACCTATGGTGGAGAGTTTGAAAACTTGCAAAGCGCAAAGGATCGTTTGATAATAGTTGTGCCCATCGCCCTGTTCTTGATATTTATACTGTTATACTTTGCATTAAAATCCTTTTCACAATCCATAATGATTTACATCGCAATACCCTTGGCAGCCATCGGTGGTGTATTTGCCTTATGGCTTCGCGATATGCCATTTAGTATTTCCGCAGGTGTAGGATTTATTGTGCTATTTGGTGTCGCAGTTCTTAATGGGCTGGTACTTATTAACCGATTTAATTCTTTAAAGGAAGAAGGTGTTACAAGCATAAAGGATAGAATATTTCAAGGGACTAAAGAACGTATTCGCCCCATAATGCTCACAGCCACTACCGATATTTTCGGTTTTTTACCTATGGCATTTTCTACATCAGCCGGTGCAGAGGTACAACAACCGCTTGCTACAGTGGTTATTGGTGGGATGCTTACTGCCACGCTGCTTACGCTGGTCGTTCTTCCTGTACTCTATACGCTCATAGAAAAGAGACGCGAGCGCAAAGAGCAGAATAAGATCGGTGCTTTTAATCCGCAAGCCTTGACTACGATTTTGATACTTGGTTTTATGTTAGGTGGTACCGCTTTTGCGAAAGCTCAACAAATTCAAGCACCTGTGCAACATAACATTGTTCAGGACAGTATCACACCCATCACGTTATCACAAGCCGTAGAAATTGCCAAAGAGAATTATCCTGCACTTAAAGCGAGCCAGCTCGAAATCGAAAGACAGAACACCCTAACGGGCAATGCTTATGACTTTGGTAATACACAGGTATTTACAGGTGGTGAAGAATTGGCAGATGGTCAGGGCATTTATACCTTAATCGGCATCGGCCAACAGAATATCGATCTTCTGGGAATAGGTGCCAAAAAACATTTGCAACAACAACGCATCGAGTTAGCACAAACCGCTTTAAATCTTTCTGAAATTCAGATAGAACTGGAAGTAAAAAAAGCATGGTCAGAAACTTTTCAGTCAAAAAAGAAGTTTGTTTTATACCGAGAATTGGACAGTATTTACGGTCAGTTTGCACAATCTGTAGAACTCAATTATGAAGTCGAAGCCATTTCAAGACTGGAATATGGCGCCGCACGTAATCAGGCTTTACAAATCAATAATAAATTTCAGCAAGCAGAGACAGATTATTTCATTGCATTACAAAAACTCAATCTTTGGTTGACGCCAGATACGATGTACACCGTAACTGATGAATTGGAAGCTGCCGAAATTTCGATTTTAGAGACCGATGATACATTGAATGAACATCCCGAGTTATCAATTTCAAGAAAGCGTATAGACGAAGCACAGGCAAGCTATGATGCGGCAAGAGCAAACTTGCTGCCCAAGTTCAACCTACAAGGTGGCTTGCAGCGTGTAAATGGTGATAGCGGTTTCTACACTTATCAAGCAGGGATTTCCATACCGCTGCTATCGGTTCCAGACCGCAGTCGTGCAAAAGCTGCAAAACTGTATGCACAGATTGCAGAAACCAATGCAGCCTTTAAAGAACGTGAGTTGCAATCACAATTTGTGCAGGCTCAACAAGAGTATGTACGATGGCGGGATACATGGTTTTTTTATAAAACCGAAGCCCTGCCACTTGCCATAGACCAGCGCAAGGGCGCATTGCTCGCATACAAGGAAGGTGCGCTGGATTATGCAGCATTCACACAAATTATACGTGACGCCATACAAACCGAAATGGATGCACTCGACGCACTCAATAATTATTTAGACGCCTTGTTTGAACTACAATATTTCCAAAACTAAAAAAGATGAATACGATAAAATATATGCCGATTGCTGCAATACTAATAGCATTTACATTGACCAGTTGTGGTGACTCAAAAACGGAAGATAGCCAGGTTGAAGCGACCAATTCTCAATTAGAAGATAACCATTCTGAGGGGGAGGCTAAAGAAGTAATGCTCACGGCACAGCAGTTTGAAGCTTTGCAAATGCAAATAGACACACTTGCGCAACGCAATATGAGTGGTTATGTAGAAGCAAACGGTACGCTGGAAGTACCACCACAAAACGAAGCAATTATTACCGCGCTAGCGGGAGCAAATGTTGCATCCATAGAAGTAATTGAAGGCGACGAAGTCAAAAAAAATCAAACGGTTGCCTATATGTCTCATCCCAGTGTTATACAGATACAGAGTGATTACCTAAATGCGTACAGCAACAGTCGGTTTTTAAAACAAGAGTATGAACGTCAAAAAAGGCTTTATGAAGCTGGCGTGGCATCCGGTATGAATTATCAAAAAGCCACGGCAGATTATCAGTCATCTACCGCAATGGTAAATGGGTTGGAAGCTCAATTGCGACAATATAACATCAATGTAAATAGGGTGCGAAACGGTACTATTTACCAGCGTGTTGCATTGCACAGTCCCATTGCAGGTATTGTAGAAAAAGTATTTATAAAAACTGGACAATATGTAGAGCCTCAAACAAACTTAATGGAGATAGTAGATACTGACCACGTACACGCAGATTTGATGGTTTTTGAAAAAGATGTTGATAGGGTAAAGAAAGGTCAACAAGTACGATTTAGCGTTGAATCGAAACCAGGTAAAGAGCTAGAAGCCGAAATTTATTCGGTTAGCCAGACTTTCGAGCAAGATCCCAAGGCGGTTCACGTACACGCTGAAATTGAGAACAAAGGTAATGGCCTAATCCCAGGAATGTATATTCGAGGTAAGATTGAAGTTGATAACAAGCAGACTACTGCACTACCTGAAAGCGCTATTGTTACAGAAGCTGGTAAGGATTATGTGTTTAAAGCGAAAAGGGATGACAACGCATGGAGTTTTACGCCAGTAGAAGTTACAACAGGCGAGAAAGATGGTGACTGGATAGCCATACGTTTTTTTGAAACCCCAGATCATAATTCGCGTTTTGCCTACAATAATGCTTATTATCTTATGGGAGAGATGAATAAAGGCGATGCAGAACACTCACATTAAAATGATATGAAAGAGACAAGAAAGAAAAATTTAAAAGAAGCCAGAATCTTACAGATTTGGAACGTGATATATGATGTTATTGAGGTAGTGGTATCTCTCATTGCGGGATTTACGGCAAACAGTTCGGCACTAATTGGCTGGGGACTGGACAGTACCATAGAAGTTATAAGTGCGGGAACGTTGGGCTGGCGATTACACGGCGAGATCAAGGGCATAGATGAAGAAAAGGTGAAAAGAAGACAAAAAATAACGCTATATGTGATTGCAATTTCCTTTACGCTCATCTGTATTTTCATTTCTTATGATTCTATATCAAAGCTAATCAACCAAGAAACCGCAAACTGGAGCACTATGGGACTAGTCATATTATTAGTCTCGCTAGTCGTGAACCCTATCTTGATTTATTTCAAAAGAAAATATGGAAAGAAGCTTGACAGTCCTGCCTTACTGGCCGATGCTAAGGACACCTTTATTTGTCTGTACCAGACCGTTGTAGTACTTATAGGATTACTCTTGGTCAACTGGCTGGGCTGGTGGTGGGCGGACCCTGTAGCGGCATTACTAATCGTCCCGTATGCTGCCAAAGAAGGCTGGGAAGCCTATAATAAGGCTAAGAGTATCAACTATAACATCGCACAAAATGACTGAAATAGAAAAAAAATTAAACGATCACAGCGTGCGTCCCACTGCTATGCGCATATTGATCTATAAATATCTTGCTGAACAAAAGATTGCTCTGGCATTGCTTGATATTGAAACTGCGTTCACTAAAGCGGATAGAACCACCCTATACCGAACTCTTAAAACCTTTGAGGAAAAAGGTATTGTGCACCAAATAGAAGATGGTACCGGAATCACAAAATATGCGCTCTGTGAGCCAGGTTGCAATTGTGAGATTGAACAAGATTTGCACCTGCATTTTCGCTGTAACAATTGTAACGAAACCGTATGTCTGACAGAGCATAAAATACCACACATTAACTTGCCGGATGGCTATGTCGCTGAAGATGTAAACCTGGTCGTGACAGGTATCTGTGAAAAATGCAGTAACTGACTTTGCACAGCAGTTGCGCAAACATTTCAGTAAATTGTGATGACTAAAAAGAAAAAATGATATATCTACTAAATTCAGAAAAAGACAATTTGATTTCCGCGAAAATCAGCGGTAAAATTTCACGAGATGAAGTTGAAAAGTTGCATCCGCTCATTCACGATATAATTAAAAAAGGAAAAAAGGTCGATTTCTTTTTTGAAATGGAAGATTTTGAAGGATATACCTTAAAAGGATTTTGGGAAGATATTAAATTGGACACGGCACATATTTCAGACTATGGTAAAATGGTGTTTGTGGGTGAAAGGAAATGGCAGGAATGGGCTGCAAAAGCAACCGATTTCTTTACAAAATCGGAAATTAAATTTTTTGAAATGGATAACAAAGAAGATGCTAAACAATGGATCAATGCATAATATGAAAAAGAAAAAAGTAAACTTGCGTGATTTAGAACCAAAAGAAGCCCAGGGCGAGCACAGTCATGACGATGGCCATAACCACGATCACGGAGATGGAAGTTCATTTAAAACATATATTCCTGCTCTCGTAAGCTTTGTTATGCTTATCGTTGGGATAGCGGTAGATTATTTTGATGCCATTCCCCAATTTCAAGGATGGATTCGCATTCTATGGTATACCATAGCTTACTTACCTGTTGGTTTTCCAGTTATTAAGGAAGGTTGGAAAAGCATATTACGTGGCGATGTATTCACAGAATTTTTCTTGATGTCTATTGCTACTATTGGTGCATTTGCCATTGGCGAATATCCTGAAGGTGTAGCCGTAATGCTATTTTATGCCGTAGGTGAACTGTTCCAAAATGCAGCCGTTAACCGTGCAAAAGGAAATATTAAAGCTTTACTCGACGTAAGGCCGAATGAAGCTTTGGTTTATCGTGACGGCGATTTTATTTCAGTAAATCCCGAGTCTGTTGAGATTGGTGAAAAAATACAGGTACGTGTAGGCGAAAAAGTTCCGCTTGATGGTATTTTGCTTTCTGAAAAAGGTTCTTTTAATACTGCTGCCTTGACAGGTGAAAGCAAACCTGATACTATTGCTAAAGGCGATACTGTTTTTGCAGGAAGCATCAACCTCGATGGGGTAATTGAGGTTGAAACCACAAAGGAATTTAAGGATAGTTCCATTGCAAGAATTCTGGATATGGTACAGAATGCAACTGCCAGAAAATCAAAGACGGAATTATTTATTAGAAAATTTGCACGAATTTATACTCCCATAGTTGTATTCCTCGCTATTGGACTTACGCTCCTACCCTACTTTTTTGTGGAGGACTATGTTTTTAGGGATTGGCTGTATCGAGCATTGATATTCCTAGTGATTTCGTGCCCCTGCGCCTTGGTCATTTCTATTCCTCTCGGCTATTTTGGAGGTTTAGGTGCGGCATCACGAAACGGTATTCTATTCAAGGGTGCATCCTTTCTCGATGCAATGACGCAAGTAAACACGGTAGTAATGGACAAAACAGGAACTGTTACCAAAGGTGTTTTCAAAATCAAGGAAATCAATTCCATCACATTTGAGGAAACCGAGTTTATGAAGTACCTGATGGCGATGGAAGAACAATCCACTCATCCCATTGCTAAGGCGATTCTTGAATATAAAGAGGACGGTTCAGATTATGAAGCGACTAATGTTTCAGAGGTTGCCGGAAAAGGTTTAAAAGGAACGGTCAATGGGAAAACCGTGCTGGTAGGCAATAAAGCTTTGATGACCTCGAACCGCATAAAGGTTCCCACAGAAACAGATGGCATTGTAGAATCAATCGTTATGTTGTCAATAGACGGAACATTTGCAGGTTATGTAACCATTGCAGATGAACTGAAGGATGATGCGCACCAGGCCATTAAGCAAATTCGGGATTCAGGAATTTCAAAAATTATAATGCTATCAGGCGACAAGGACTCTATTACACAACAAGTGGCAAAAGAGTTAAATATTAATTGGGCAAAAGGCGGGTTGTTACCCGAAGATAAGTTGAATGAGGTTGAAAAGCTTAAAGAGCAATCCGATATAAGAGTAGCTTTTATAGGCGATGGCATTAACGATGCACCCGTATTGGCAGCTAGTGGTGTGGGTATTGCTATGGGAGGTTTGGGTAGCGATGTAGCCATCGAAACGGCCGATGTTATCATCCAGACAGACCAACCGAGCAAGATTGCAAGAGCGATTAAAATTGGTCGTTCAACGCGACGTATTGTATGGCAGAATATCGGGCTTGCATTTGGAGTCAAGGTTATAGTCCTCATTCTCGGTGCAGGTGGGCTTGCAACTATGTGGGAAGCTGTTTTTGCCGATGTAGGTGTTGCTTTGCTTGCTATTCTTAATGCCGTTAGATTGCAGAAAATGAAGTGGCAGGATTCTTAGACCCCCAATTTTGACTGAGCAAATTAAAGTAGTTTCAAATAAATTAACGCTATCTTTATAAGTAGAGAAAGTCCTTAATTTATGATTCAAATATTCACAACTGGCGGTACAATCGAAGGATTGGATTATACGGATGATGGTGGTATTACTTCCTCTGATGTAGGGATTATGGATTTTTTGGACAAAGCAAATATCGATTTTGAATACACTATCGAAGGTGTTTTCAAGAAAGACAGCCGTGCCATTACAGAGAATGACAGAAAGCTCTTGGTGGAAAAGATAAAAGCTACTAATACAAATAAAATTTTAGTAACTCACGGTACTTATACTATGGAAGACACCGCAAAATATATTGGAAACCGTAGTCTTAATAAAACTATAATTCTGGTGGGAGCATTCATTTTGGGTACATCAAAAGATACAGACGCACCTTTTAATTTAGGTTATGCAATTTGTGCTTTACAATTTCTGAAGCCTGATGTTTATATCGCCATGAACGGAAAACTGTTCCATTGGAGTGATGTTACTAAAAATTTAGATACAAATAAATTCGAGTCTAATGAATAAGCAGGATGTTTGGCACCTCAATACACTGGACAACATTTTTCTATCTATTAATCGATACGATAATAGTGATTCTTGCATTAATTCAAAATCCGAAAATAAAGCAACTTAGTCTTAGAAGATATATAATTCTTGGATGTTTATTTGTTCTTTATAATCTAACCGGCGGTTTTCTACCAGACCATAGTTTTCTCAAACCCTTGATACTTCAATACATAATAACTTATGGGGTAGCAATCGCGTTATGTGTTTACCTCATATATTATCTCTACAAAGATTATGACATTATATTTTTAAAGCGGTATTTCAGCATTAAAAATATTGGAATCACGTTAATTGTGGGGTTTATCATATTATTTTTAATTCCCTATTTGATAACGGGTTCTTTAGATTCAGCCAGAATACTTTTTACCCTTCCTACTTCAGTTCTAGGTTTTATATTTTTGGGATTGTTTTATAGAAGGATCTCTGAAATAAAAAATCAAAACTCTTTCTTTTCCAAAAGAAAAAAATTATCTACTACCAGTATTGGTTGTATAGTACTCTTACCCATTCTAACGGTAATTGGAGATTATCAATGGTTAACTTTTACCGTAATGAATCTTGCCTTTTACACAATAACAGCCTTAGAAATATACAGATACATCTATTTAATCAAAAATCAAGGCAAACTTTATAAAGTATTGAATTTTAATGAGGAATCTGATCAAAATTTGGTTAAGAATAAGATAATATTTCAGAATTTAACCAGAAGAGAATTCGAAATTGCACTTTTTATTTTATCAAAAAGTTCATACAAAAAAATCGCAAAACAACTTTTTATTGCAGAAAACACCGTCTCCAAACATGCTTCTAACATTTTTAGAAAAACAGGTACAAATAATAGAAAAGAATTTCTAGATCGATTTCTAAAAAATTAAATGAGAAAATTTCTTATAAGTAACTGTCTATAGTAAAAATACCCTTTATCATTCGATCCGTACAAAAATACGGAATTCATATATTGAAATACGGTATGTAATTTAGCAGTTTTTATAGAACACACTTATATTTATTACTAACCATTGAAAGATTGTTTTCAAGGTTAACGGTTCAAAGATTTTGTTTTTAAAAAGTAAATTGATGGGTGATGGACTTACAATTAGAATCAGAATTATTCTCAAAAGACTTGAAAAATATACAGCTTCAAAATGAAGAAATTTTGAAGCAAGCCTATCACTCTATTCAATTATGTCGTACAACCCTTTACAAGTTTAAAAAGAAAATTATTTCTAAAGGTTTTGATTCAATGGAATCTGAAATCAATTTTTTTAAGATTATTAAGCAAATACCTTTAGTTCAATTGATATATTATTCAGAAATACATTCGTTTGAGATTCAATTGCCAAAGGGCGATAAAGATGCCCAGCTAAAATCGATTAAGAAAAAAATCAACAAGCTCAATCGCTTCTTTTCGTACAATATCGATTTTGGGCGGTATGTAAATTCCGGTGCTACCCTTTTCGACAAGGAATACTATACCAGAGATTACCTCGAAACATTCCATATCACAACTTCCAAATTCTATTTTCAAGACCCAGAGTTTTGCACGCCAAGGGATATGCTGCTTGGCAAATACAAAGCTTATGATTTATTAGTGATTTACTTGGATGAAAAAAAACATCGCATTCGGAAAGGATTGAATGACAAATTAAATGGTGTTAAACCATTGGAAAAGATACATTGGCCATTTTCAAATACAGATTATGTAGAAATGGTATATGCGCTATGCTCAAAAGGATTGGG
>NZ_JAVRHP010000086.1:0-13325 GCF_031846505.1 Autumnicola edwardsiae | reverse complement strand
AATAACTTTTATAAAGCCATCCGTATCCATACTTATTTTCGCCCTTGCATTGGCCTTAAAAGGAAAGGAGCCTGTTTTAATACTTCTTCCTGCTTCTTTTAACACTTCTTCGGTAAGTCCCACTCCGGCCACTTCCGGTTGAGTATAAATTATATTAGGTATGAGAGCATAATTGATATGGGGTCTTTGACCGGCTATTGTTTCAGCAACAAAAACTCCTTCCTCACTTGCTTTGTGAGCCAGCATCGCACCTCGTACTACATCTCCAATTGCATAAATGCCTTTAACATTTGTTTCCAGATTTTCATCTACATTTATTCTACCCTGTTTGTCTGTTTTAATGCCCAACTCTTCAAGTCCCAAATTATCAGAATAAGGTTTCCTACCGATAGCCATCAGGCAATAATCTCCTTGTAAAGTCATTTCTTTCTGATTGGCGACATTTTCGGCTATCAATTGAACCTCATTATCTAAAACATTAGCTTTAGTTACCTTTGTTCCCAGATAAAAATCCATCCCCTGTTTTCTTAATGATTTATATAATTGCTTTCCTAAAGAACTATCCATACTGGCAATGAGGGTATCTAAGTATTCCACAATGGAAACCTTAGAACCCAAACGAGCGAAAACAGAACCTAATTCCACTCCAATTACCCCTCCACCAATAACCATTAAATGTTTAGGTATTTCTTTTAGGGCAAGTGCTTCCGTGGAGGAGATAACCCTCTTCTTATCGATGGTTATACCGGGTAGCGATGCCGGTTTTGATCCGGTGGCAATAATGATTTTATCGGTAGTGATGGTGTGGGTGTTTTCTTCACCCTTAATCTCAACGGTAGATTTGTCCTTAATTGTTCCTACACCTGTATAAACGGTTATCTTGTTCTTTTTCATCAAGTAAGATACCCCGTTAATGATTTCCTGAACTACGGTCTGTACCCTATTCCTCATTCCAACTATGTCTACAGACGCTTCCTTAAAATTAATACCAAATTCCTGAAACTGATTTTGTAGCTTGTAATAATGTTCCGAAGCTTCCAACCAGGCCTTGGAAGGAATGCAGCCTACATTCAGACAGGTTCCCCCAAGTGTATTATATTTTTCTATAATGGCCACCTTAAAACCCAGCTGGGCACAACGTATTGCACTCACGTAACCTCCGGGTCCTGAACCTATTATTGTAACATCAAATTTTTCCATTTTTTAAAATTTAATTTTTAATTAAGATATTCACAACTAATCATATATTAACCTAGTCTTTATGAAACATTCGCGTTATATTTTCACTTTTCCCAATACTTTCTGATGAAATTTACTGGACAATTTTTTTGGCATAGGTCAGATCTCATCCTTCCAGATCATAAAACCATTCTTCCGCCTGTTTAATGGCTTCGGTTATAGCTTCTTTTTCTGTGCACTTCCCCTGTATCATAAGCTCATTGGCTATTTCAAGGGCCTTCTTCCTAACAGTTCGGTTCAGGGAATCTAGGTCTGTCTTAAAGTCTTCAAACATCCAGTGCATAATAATTTTTCTTTAATGCCTAACCAACTCCTCCTTTTCTTCCGGATACAACTCTGCTTTCTATACTGAAATTTCTCTTCCATTTTTAAAAGCCTCCCACCCTTCTTTTAGGGCATAGGGAACAATAAGAAGGGCGGCCACGGGATCTGCCCACCACCAATCTAAATATTGTACAGCTAATAAACCGCCTAATACAGCCACTGTTTGATAGAGGCATACGAAAGTATCTTTTGAATCGGCAAGCAACTCTTTACTGTCCAATTTCTTTCCATACTTGCGTTTGTACCAAATCAAAATAGGATTCACCACTAAGGATACGAGTAGTATAGTAAGGCCCATGGTGCTCCAGTCTGGAGTTTCTTTATTAAAAAACTTAGTTACAGAATCGTAGGTGATAAAAATGCTAACAATTAGAAAAGAAGTGGCAATTACATACAGGGTAATTTTTTCTCTTTTTTTCACCCGCTTATCACTAATATCCTGGATTTCCCCATGTAGCCGCCACCCCAGGGTGCTTGCCGAAATAATTTCTATGATGCTATCCAGCCCCCAACCAATTAAAGCTGCGCTTCCGGAGATAAAACCAGCGGTTAGTGACACAGCTACCTCAATAGTATCATATATGACGTTGTATATTTGGAGCTTCCTGGCTTTTTTCAGGTACTCTTCTCTTTGTTGATCTGCCATTGATTTATGCTTTTAGCAGTTAAAATTTAATTTTCTGCAACCTTACCGCATTTAAAATTGCCAAAAATGCCACTCCCACATCAGCAAAAACTGCTTCCCATAAAGATGCTAAACCAAAGGCACCCAAAATAAGTACAAGGGCTTTGACGCCGAAAGCCAGAATAATATTCTGCCATACGATCTGCCGGGTTTTCTTTCCAATTTTAATGGCAGTTGCAATTTGGGAGGGTTGGTCATTTTGTATTACCACATCGGCCGTTTCGATCGCTGCATCAGAACCCAGAGCTCCCATAGCCATTCCCACATCAGCCAAAGTAATCACGGGAGCATCGTTAATTCCATCACCCACAAAAGCAACTTTTCTACCCTGCTTCTTAAGTTCCTCCACCTTGCTCACTTTGTCCTGGGGCAACAAACCTCCATACGCCTGATCAATCTTTAACTGTCCGGCTACTTTCTGAACAATGGAGTCTTTATCCCCGGAGAGCATCACAATGGAAGTAACACCAAATTCTCTAAGTTGTGCGATGGCCACAGCGGCATCTTCTTTTATCGCATCGGCAATGGTAATATATCCTGCATACTGCTGGTCTATTGCTACCACGACAATTGTTTCAACAATCTCTTCAATTTTGGGATCAAAAGAAACATTGAACTTCTGCAGTAACTTAGCATTACCCACCAGGAGTTCCTTTCCGTCTACTGTTCCTTTTAGACCGTGGCCTGCTATTTCTGCTACTTCCTGTACCTCAAGCTGTTTATAAGCTTCTCCCGCATGCTCCACAACTGCCGAAGCAATAGGATGAGTAGATTTACTTTCCAGAGCCGCTGTTAAAGCTAAAAATTGATCTTGTGGTATACCTTCAACTTTTACTTCCTGTACCTTGAACACACCTTCTGTTAATGTTCCTGTTTTGTCCATCACCACGGTGTCTACTTCCGTAATTAAATCCAGAAAGTTTGAACCTTTGAAGAGAAGTCCATTTCTCGAAGCTGCGCCAATACCTCCAAAATATCCCAGGGGAATGGAAATTACAAGGGCACAGGGACAGGAGATAACCAGGAACACCAATGCACGATAGAGCCAATCTTCAAATATATAGGTCTCCACAATGAAATACGGCAGCAGGGCCAAACCAATTGCGAAGAAAACTACAATGGGGGTATAGATCTTGGCAAATTTGGTGATGAATTTCTGAGTTTTTGCTTTTCTTCCACTTGCTTCTTCTACCAACTTAAGGATCTTTGAAAGGGCACTATCCTCATAGCGTGAGGTCACTTCTATCTCAATAAGCTTTTCCAGGTTTATCATTCCCGCCAAGACTGTTTCACCTTTTCCCTTAGTGTCAGGTTTTGATTCTCCTGTAAGAGCGGCCGTGTTGAATGAGGAACCTTCATTAAGTATTATTCCATCAAGGGCCACTTTTTCCCCTGATTTAACCTGAATTATTTCGCCAATTTCCACCTCTTTTGGATCAACGATAACCACCTGCCCATTTCGTATCAGCCCGACTTCTTCAGGTCGGTTGTCGATTAAAGCCTTAATCGATTTCCGGGAACGTGCCACCGCAGCTTCCTGAAAATGCTCTCCAATCACGTAAAACAACATTACGGCTACTCCTTCTGCATATTCCCCGATATAAAAAGCCCCTATTGTAGCAATGCTCATCAGGAAGAACTCGTTAAAGACTTCACCTTTTACAATGTTTGTGGCCGCGTGTTTAATAACCTTGCCACCCACCAGAAGGTAAGCAATGCCAAAAACAGCAAGCCGTAGATACCCACTAAACCATTCTGCATCAAAAAAGTCTAAAGCAATACCAGCCAATAAAAGCACAAGACTTAAAATCGTCAGAACATAGGAAGATCTTTCCTCCTCGTTTTCTGGTCTTTCAGGCCTTGACTTCGGCCCCGGCTCCTCTGCCGTTCTGGGAGAGGTGATGGTCATATCTTCCAGTTCTTTTCCCTTAGAATTTCTTTCTTTTGTCATTTTATTTTTTTTAAAACAGACCTGCAACAGTGGGCATAATGGTAGTTATATTTACAAAGTAGGTGTTTGCGTTTAATCTTTATAACCGTTTTTTAATAGATTCTCCCGTCTTTATCTTAAATGCATCTTCAATTTCAGAAACATAGATGATCCCATCTCCAGGTTCTGGCGTTTTACCATTTTCGACTATGATATCTATGGCTCTTTGCGCTTCCTCGTTCTGGCACACCAGTTCCAATTTCACTACGGGGCTATCGGTAATATGAAAATCAAGGGAGGGGCTGGCTCCTTTTGCCTTGAATGCACCGGTTCCTTCGCCCTGCGAAATGGTCATGCTTTTAAATCCTGATTCACTCAGAGCTTCAATTACTTTTTGCACTCTGTTTGGTTTCACAAATGCTTTTATTTCTTTCATGGTTTTAATCGTTTTAGGTTTCAATCAATTAATAAAGTTGACAAAGGGCCAAGAAACAGTTGGCAAAGCACGAATGACTATAGCCAACTGTTTTTAGGCAACTTTTCAAATAATCAGATTTAATCGTCATCTCCTGTTTCCCCTTTTTTCATTTCTGCGATCAGATAATAGGCGTTGTTCCAGGCCACTCGCGCACCATCAGGTAGAGGCTCCAATAACTTTATTTCCACCCAGCCTTCATTTTTTTCTCCTGTCATCACTTCCACAGGCTTAAAAGACCATTCGGTTTCGTCGTTTTCCTCCTGCTGTTCAGCAATGAAGATGTAGGATTTTCCTTCTTCCTCAATTACCGCCTCCTCTGGTAAAGCCGTTACCTCTGTACCAGCACCTGTCACTATCCTGCCGTTGATGTACATGCCCGGCACCAGGCTTTCTGAATCTTCCTGTATCTCTGCGTGGACATGAACAGCTCTTGGATTCTGTTCAAATTTCTTACCGACAGAAAAAATCTCAGCAGTATATGACTTGCCGGGCACTGATTCCATTTGCAGCAGGACCTTTTGTCCCTCCTTGACCTTATAAACATCTTTGGCAAAAACCATTAAATCGGCATGTACATGTTCGGCGTTGATCACTTCCAATAGCTCTGTTTGGGGATCCACATATTGACCTACCTGCACATTTATATCTGCAATCGTCCCTTCTATAGGACTTACGACAGGTATGTTTTCAACTATGTTTCCTTCCCGAATGTTCGCAACATTTAGGTTTAAACTTCTGAGCTGTGACTCGAGCCCTTTCACTTCTGCCTGCACAACGCGATAATCGGCCTGTGCCTGTTGAAATAATTTACCCGAACCAACTTCCTGTTCGTACAGCCTTTGTTGACGATTGAATTCTTGCTCCAGGTTCTGCATTCGGCTGTAAGCTGTCATATAATCGGTTTGTAATCTGGTGAGGTTGGGGTGAGAGAGATAAGCCAGAGTTTGTCCTTTTCTGACTTCATCCCCCTCAATCACCTCAATAGAAGTTACATTGGCTCCTATAACAGCAGTTACCGTAGCTTCATATTGTGGTGGCACTTCCAGTTGTCCTGTAGCCGAAACTACTTCTGAAAGTGGCCGGGTGGGCAGGGTGTCTAATTTTATGCCCAGGCTGTTGAACTTGAGGTTTGAAAGATGTACTTCTCCCATTCCTCCTTCTTCTTCTTCTTCACCGGCTTCTTCTGTAGCCAACTCTTCCTGAGCGGCATTTTCCCCTTCTTCGCTTCCCCCGCCATTACAGGCAATAAAAAGGGTTGTTGCAATAAATAGGGTAAACAATTTTATAATGTATTTTTTCATCTGTTTAAAATTTTACATCAAGCTGGACAAATTGGTTCAGGTTTACAATCATTCCCCTGTGTGTTGCCAATTTTTGCGTCCAGCATCATGCTGGTTTCATTTTTTTATTCTTTAGCTATTAGTACCAATTTATTCTGAAGTATTCATATAATATTCAAGTTGGGAGCGGCTGTCGAGATAACTTGCCAATGCCTCCCAGGCATCAATCTCTATCCGTACAGCATCCCTTATATTTTGGAGAAAGGTCACATAATCAATTGCTCCTTCCCTATACGCAATGATTGCTCCTTCCCGCTGTTCGATGGCCAAAGGAAGCGCCTCCTCCTGATAATATCTCCAGGAGTTAAGCCACTTCAGGTATTCTTCGCGCGCACCAGCGTAAGCTGATTTTAGTTCCAACTGCGTCTGCTGTAGATTTGCCTCAGCTATTTCCCGGTCTATCCTGGCAGATTGTGTTCTCCCCAGTTCGGGTCCAAAGAACAATGGAATGCTGATGCCCACCTGATATTGATAAAAGCCCGTTTGGCCGTCAATTTTCTGCCTACCGTACTGCGCCTGGAATTTTGGAAGAAACTGCGATCGCCTTTCCTTTAAAGTTGCATCAGCCACTTCTACCCGTTGCTCATAAACATCGAGGAGGGGATGATTGCCAAGAGGTTGTAATAATTCGGCAATGGGCTCATCAAATTCTTCCGCAGGCACTTCAGGTACCGTGTAGAGAACGTCACTCGCAAACCAAAGGTTAAATCGCTGGAGGGCACTTAAATAATCCCGATATGCCTGTTCTTTCTGAATCTCAACCTCATTGCCCTGATTTACGGTGGCCAGATATTCCAGTCTGGAGATCGTTTCTGTTTCCAGCCTTATTTGTGCAGCCCTTTCAATATCGGTAAATGAGGAATTCAGGCTCCGCAATGTTTCATAGGCATTTTTTGCGGCGTATACCGATGCCCATGCCTGGCTTACCTCCAGTTCTACTTCAAGGATGGAAAGATGAAGGGCGTCTTCTGCCAATGCCACTCTTTCCTTCTGCAAGCGTAGGCGCGGTGCAATACCGAATATATCAATATTTTGTTGCTGAACCCCAATTTGAGTATACACCCCTATATCTGGATTATTAGAACCATTACTTATTTCTTCCGCCCCGGTATATATTTGCGTATTTCCCAGGTCCCAGGCTGTTTTCTTTAGGGCCTCCTGGCTTTCTATCTCCAATACAGCGGCTCTTATCCTCGGGAAAGCTTCTATCGCCCGTTCCCGAGCCTCTTCTAACGAGAGGCTTGATAATGTGTCCTGTAGCTCAATTGTCTCCGCCCGCATTGGCAAAGTTTCCTGCAGGTTCCTGTCTTGTGCCTGTGCAGATGTACTTAAACCTAAAAGACTCCCGACAGACAGCAATGCCACCAATATTGCCGGAGCTGGTGCCAAGCCATTATTATTATTACTATTTCTTCTGTTTTTCATATTTTCTATTAAAGTATAAAGGACTGGCAACACCACAAGGGTGAGAAGGGTAGCTGTAAGCATACCTCCAATAACCACGGTTGCTAAAGGGCGCTGCACCTCTGCCCCGGCCGAAGAAGAAAATGCCATAGGCATAAATCCTAAAATATCTGTTACCGCTGTAAGCATGATCGGTCTGATTCGTTCTTTCGTACCCATAAAAATCCGGTCTTTGATACTGGTCACGCCTTCTTCTTTAAGAGAGTTGAAGCGGTTGACCAGTACCAGCCCGTTAAGTACTGCCACTCCAAAGAGCACGATAAAGCCTACACCTGCAGAGATGCTAAAGGGCATGTCCCGGAGCCAGAGCGCGAAAATACCCCCAATGGCAGCTAATGGAATGGCCATATAGATCATGATAGATTGCGAAAAAGATCCCAGGGCAAAATAAAGCAGTACAAAGATTAGGAATAGTGCGATTGGAACCACGATAATCAAGCGGTCTTTGGCACTTTGAAGGTTCTCAAACTCCCCACCATAAGTGATATAGTATCCCGGTGGCAAATCCAGCTCAGCATCCAGTCTTGCCTGGATATCATTCACTACCGACTCCACATCACGCCCCCGGGTATTCACCCCTACATAGGTTCTTCGATAGGTGTCGTCACGGGATATCTGCATCGGTCCGGGCACATAACCTATATCGGCTATTTCACTGATAGGAATCTGCGTACCATCAGCAAGGTCGATGTACAAGGTTCTCAAATCTTCAATGCTTTGTCGGTGTTCTTCGTCAAAGCGAACCACCAGGTCGAAACGCCTTTCTCCTTCGAAGACAACCCCGGCTACTCCGCCTGCAAATGCGGTACTTATATATTCATTGATTTTTTGAATATCAAGCCCATATTGAGCGAGTTTATCGCGGTTATAACGCACCGTCATTTGTGGGAGTCCCGACGTTCTTTCAGCATTTACATCTCCGGCTCCGGGAACAGTTTGAATGATCTCTGCCATTTCCTGGACCTTTGTAGAAAGTACATCTAAATCCTCCCCATAGAGTTTTACGGCAATATCTTCTCTTACCCCTTCCAGAAGCTCATTAAATCTTAGTTCTACCGGCTGGGTGAAAACAAAGTTGACCCCTGTGAGATTTTTATTTAGCAGTTCCTGGATTTGTTCAATAAGTCCTTCTTTGGTTTCAGCAGATACCCATTTGTCCCTGTCTTTTTCGAGAATTAGGTACATGTCTGCTATATCCATCGGCATGGGATCTGTAGGAATATCGGCCACCCCAATACGGGCTGTTACAGTTTTTATTTCAGGGAAGTTCTCCAACAACAAAATCTCTATTTTTTTCGAAACTTCTATAGATTCAGTCAGCGAACTACCGGGCCTAATCAGAGCTTGCATGGCAATGTCACCTTCATCTAACTGCGGAATAAATTCTCCCCCCATAGTGGAAAACACATAACCTGCAGCCCCTAATAAAACAACAGATCCAATGATCACCGCTGCTCTGAGGCGAAGGGAAGCTTTTAAAAGCGGAAGATAGGCGCGATGAATACCACCAATAATTTTATCACTTACTCTTTCCAGCCAGCGTTCTAACTTGCCGTACCAGTTTTTCTTGTTTTCAATCGGCTTCATAAATAAAGCAGTCATCATCGGAACGTAGGTAAGACATAAGATAATGGCACCTATCATTGCAAAACCAAAAGTGTAGGCCATTGGCTTGAACATCTTTCCTTCCACTCCTGTTAGGAACAGGATGGGTGCAAACACAATAAGAATGATTACCTGACCGAAAAATGCCGATCCCATCATAGTGCTTCCGGAATCGTAAGCTACCTCATCCATAACAGCCTGATTAAATTTGACTTTGCCGGCTTTAACCCTTTTATGGATTTCATAAACTGCACCTTCTATGATAATAACCGCACCATCAATGATTATCCCGAAGTCAATGGCACCCAGGCTCATCAGGTTAGCCCACACCCCAAACTGCTTCATCAGAATGAAGGCAAAAAGCAAGGATAGGGGAATGGTAGTGGCCGTAATTAGCCCGCCACGCAAACTTCCCAGAAGAAATACTAAAGCAAAAATTACAATCAAGGCTCCTTCCAGCAGGTTTTTAGTCACGGTATCGGTTGTTCTGCCAATAAGCATACTCCGGTCAATGATGGGCCTGATTTCAAGTCCTTCCGGTAAGGATTCTTCTACCTCCGCCATCCTGTCTTTTACATTTTGTATCACTGCATTAGGATTTGAACCTTTCAGCATCATAATAATACCACCCACTGCTTCCTCTCCATCCTGGGTAAAAGCACCGTAGCGCACCTGACTTCCGAAACTTACTTCTTCGGCTATATCCCCAATGGTAACAGGAGTGTTATTTTCATTGGTAACAACTATTTTCCTAATGTCATCCAGAGACTGGATAAGGCCTTCTCCACGAATGAAGTTCGACATTCTGTTCTTTTCGATGTAGGCTCCCCCGGTATTTACGTTGTTCCGGGCCAGAGCCTCATACACCTGGGAGATGCTTACATCCAGCGCATTTAATTTCTCAGGGCTGATGGCTACTTCATATTGCTTGATGTATCCACCAAATGAATTGACTTCCACAACCCCTTCCAGCAGGGTTAATTGCCTTTTTACAATCCAGTCCTGAATGCTGCGAAGCTCCATAGGAGTATATTCCTCTTCATAACCTGGTTGCGGCTGGATGGTATATTCATAAATTTGTCCCAGCCCGGTGGAAATAGGCCCCATAGTTGGGCTGCCAAAGTTTTCGGGAATGGTTTCCTGCAGCTCGGTCAATTTTTCCTGAACCAACTGCCGGGGCAAGTAGGTGCCCATATCATCTTCAAAAACAATGGTTACCACCGAGAGGCCGAAGCGGGAAGTAGATCTTAATTCTGTTACGCCGGGCAGGTTTCCCATAGCCAATTCTACGGGATAGGTGACAAATTGTTCAATATCTTCAGTACCTAAGCTTGGAGATTGGGTAATTACCTGGACCTGGTTATTCGTAATATCAGGAACCGAGCCCAGGTTGACGGTCATCATCGACCAGATTCCGGCTCCAATTAGGGCTAATGTCATTAAGCCGACTATAAATTTGTTATTTATAGAGAATGCTATGATCTTGTTAATCATGTAAAAAAGTTTAATTCAACGTAAATAGATGAGAGTGCCATTGAGGAATCAATGACATTAGGATGTAGCTATCCTAAAAAAAGTTGAATTAGGCCTGTGGTGGTTGAAGTAAAGAGAAGGATACGTCCTTAATAATGCCTTTGATATGGGCAAAAGCTACGGATTTGGGGTCTAAGACGAGTGGTTCAAAAACCGTCACTTCAAAGTCGATGGTATGTAAATTACAACACTGGCACGAACAAAAAGGAGGGCAAAGTTCTAGGCTTCCGGAATCATCCGCTTCGTTATTTGCAGCTGTATGGGTTTCATAAACAGAAACCCCATCGATCTTCTCCACGCACGCGAGAGGAACGACATTCATTCCCAAAAGAAAGAACGATAATATCAGAGTTACTGTTTTCACATCGCGAATATAAATATTTTTTTTTGCAACTGGATTGCAAAAGCAGAACTTTCAAAAAAGAAGGCTAAGTTGCAATTTTCTTATGATGCTAACGGAATAGACAAAAAATGTTTCAGCCTAACAAAATTTAATCTAAAAGCTTCTTGCTGCTTTGGTAGTTTCAATCTGCTGTAAAAAATTATTCCTACATTCTAATTTGAGTTCGTTTGATGTTATTTATATTGGAAATTTCGATTATCTTCGGGTTTACGAAAAAAATTGAAGCGAAGGTTACCTATTCGGTTACCTCGTTTTACAGAAACAAGTTAATTGTTTGATAATCAAAATATTGTAGGTTGACAGACTAGTTCTGCCACCCCGACGAACCTAGTAATAGGTCTAAACAAAACACTGTTAATCGTATGATTTTCAGTGTTTTTTATTTTTTATGCATTTGTTTGATTTCATTTAAAACCATATAAAAGGTGTGCAATTAGGTGTGCAGTGATTAATTCTAATTGTACTATCTTTCGAGAACTTTCGGGTATGATTTGACTTTCGATTTAACAACTATTGTTTAATTTAAAGTTATTCGAAATGAAAACGAAAAGCACTTTCACGGTGATTTTCTTCACAAGAAAATCACGGAGCAATCCCAAACACCTTTCTATCTACGTTCGTATTACGGTAAACAGAAAACGTGCGGAAATCAGTTTAAAAAGAACCATTCTCGACAAAGATTGGGATAACAACAAAAGCCGCGCTAGGGGAAACTCCCAAAATGCTAGAACGCTAAATACCTACTTGGATGAAGTCTATCAGAAGTTACTGGAATGCCATAGGGAGTTTTTGGCAGAAGATAAAATATTATCTTCGGATGCTATTAAGTCCCGCTATTTAGGAGAGGACGATAACAGCAAAAGCTTAAGTAAACTACTCGATTACCATAACAGCAATATGATTCACGTTCTTAAAATGGGAACGATGAAAAACTATTACACTACTGAAAAATACCTGTATAAATTCCTGCTAAAGAAAAAAAGGGTAAAAGATATTTACCTAAAACAGCTCAACTACGAGTTTGTGACCGATTTTGAGCATTTTCTGCGGAATTATAAAGATTCGAAACAAAAGCTAATGTTAACCAATAATGGTGTAATGAAGCATTTGGAACGCTTCAAAAAATTGATAAACTTAGCTGTGAAGTTAGAATGGATACAGAAAAACCCATTCAATCAATTTCAATTGAAGTATCAAAAATATGACAGGGCTTATTTAAGTGAACGGGAACTCGAACTCTTAGAAGAAACAGATTTTAAAAGTGAACGCTTGCAAAGAGTCAAGGATTGCTTTGTATTTTCCTGCTATACAGGCTTGTCATATGTGGATGTGAGGGAACTTACAGAAGATAATATCGTAAAAGGGATCGATAATAATTATTGGATATATACCAAAAGGGAAAAAACGGATGAACGAGTGAAAATACCCTTGCTCCCTAAAGCAATGGATATTATAGAAAAATACCAAGTTTTCCATAAAGAAGATTTTGAAGATGGTCTTTTACCTATCAGTTCCAACCAGAAGACCAATAAATATTTGAAAGAGATCATAACATTATGCGGGATTCATAAAAACGTTACTTTTCACGTTGCCCGGCATACTTTTGCCACCACGGTAATGCTTTCCAATGGTGTACCCATAGAAACGGTATCGAAATTATTGGGGCATACCAAACTTACCACTACACAAATCTATGCTAGGGTGATTGATACCAAGATTTCCTCCGACATTGCAATGCTCAGGGAAAAATTGAATCCTTCTCCAAGTAAAAGAAAATCCAATGATGAAAAGGTTTTTTCTAAGTAGTATGAATACGGCAATGTCCTCACCCCATTTCCCTACATTACGTAAAAACTCCATTCCGGGAAAAGCGGTTCGTCCAAAACAAATCTTGGACACAAGCCAAAAAATAAAAGTTGCTTATATATTACATTTCTGATATAAGGACATTTCGGTTAAGATTAATGTAAATCTGCTTTAAAATATTTTTTGACTTAAGTCCGCTTGCGTTCGTAATCCTTTGAAAATTTTGGGAAATAATTTTCGTGCTGCATTTCAATGATAGCCTTCCAACTTCCCGTCCACCATTACTTTTTGATGGAAAAATTACGGGATTTAAAATTGGACGGCTGCATAACCGGTCGGCTGCGCTTTCCCTTTTATAAGCCTTTCCCAATTCCAAACCCCGTACGAAAAGACCATCAAAAGGTAACGGATGGCGCTATGGGAAGTAAATGGAATTGAAAAAAACATCCATTTTCAATCTGCACTTTTATAAGTACTCCTTTACCAAAATAAAAGGAAAACGTTCAAGATATAATAAG
>NZ_JAVRHP010000085.1:0-13691 GCF_031846505.1 Autumnicola edwardsiae | reverse complement strand
TTTCAGGAATTGACTACAGAAGAACTTTACCAGATTCTTCAGTTACGTTCTGAAATTTTTGTTGTTGAGCAAAATTGTGTTTATCAGGATATAGATGGGAAAGACGAGCAAGCGCTACACGTTATGGGCACTAAAGAGGGAAAATTAGTAGCTTATACACGTTGTTTTGATAAGGGTTTTTATTTTGAAGAAACATCTATAGGGCGAGTGTTGGTAAAGCAAAACCAACGGAAAAACAATTACGGACATGAAATCATGGAAGCATCAATACAGGCTATAAGAGAGCGCTTCAAAACGGCAAATATCAGGCTATCAGCTCAGCAATATCTTATTGAATTCTATAAAAGCCACGGTTTTTCGACTACCGGTGAAGGTTATCTTGAAGATGGGATTCCACACATAGCCATGGTAAAATCCTAGCTTTGTTTTAAAATTTCAGAATAGCGCGGTTCATCTTTTAGTACGTTTTGCGCTTCAATTATTTCGGGATTGTGAACAACGTAATAATCATAAAGTCCCTCTTTGTAAAAATACCTTTTAATAATTTCATCGGTAAGTAAGCTGGTGATTTCAGGTTTCTTGTCTTCCAGTTCCTTTATTTTATGTTGTTCTATTTCAGAAGAAATATTTTTATAGTGCTGGATGATCTTATCCTCAAATCCCTCTTTTTGAGCTGTTAACAACACTTCTTCTAATTCTATTTCGGTATTCGTTTGATAATAAAAGCCTGATGATTTTATGAACTTCCTGAAATTTTCAAAGTCGTTCTCTGTCAAACTAAAATCCTGTAAATTTTCCACGTTATGGCTATAATAATATTCTGTAGCAAAGTCGAAGATAACATCCTGCACTAACAGGGCCTGCGTGATACCGCTATATTCCGAAGTTTCCAACCGTATATCAGGTAATATTCCCCCACCGTCAAAAACTGTTCTGCCGTTTTTTGTGGTAAACCTGTTGTAATCTTCAGTCCTTGTTCTAATAGCATTTCCTTCTTCGTCCCTGCTACGGTAATCCAGGGCCTGGATACATCTCCCGCTTGGGGTATAATACCTGGAAATTGTCACCTTTAGCTGGGTACCATAAGCCAGTTCTTTTGGTCGCTGGACAAGCCCCTTCCCAAAACTTCTTGCGCCTATTATAACACCGCGGTCCATATCCTGAACTGCGCCGGCAACGATCTCACTTGCCGAAGCACTCCTGCCATCCAAAAGAACCACCAACGGAATCCTGGTATCAACAGGTTCATTTTGGGAATAATATTCTTTATTATATTTCTCAATTACAGATTTTGTAGTAACAATTAATTCACCCTTATCAACAAAAATATTGCTCACATTTATTGCTTCAGAAAGCAGGCCGCCGGGATTTCCCCTAAGATCAAGAATAATTCTTTCGGCACCCTGATTCTTTAAATCCTTTAATGCCCTTGCAGTTTCTAAAGAAGCTTTGGCGTTAAACCGGGACAGGACGATGTAACCACTATTGTCCTCTAATAACTGGTAATAAGGAACAGCTTCCAGATTAACAGATCCCCGGGTGAGGGTGGTGGTTTTAACTTCTCCCTGGCGGCGATAAGTAAAATCTACGGTAGAGTTATCTGCTCCATTCAGCAATTCTCCTGCATCTTCCTGGAAATCTGACACGTTTATATTTCCAATTTTAATTATTTCGTCTCCGGCTTTTAATCCTGCTTTATCGGCAGGGTAGCCTTTATAGGGTTCGACAACGGTAATGGCATCTTTTTCCATCTTTATGGTTGCCCCTATACCTGTATATTCTCCGGAATTGTTAATTCTTGCCGCTTCCACGTCCTGCTCATTCCAGTAATTTGTATAAGGATCCAGATCCTGCAGCATGGCTTTTATGGCAGTATCCATTAACTGCGGGGGATTTGTTTCATCAACATAATTCATGTTGATTTCCTTAAAAAGGGTGGTGAAAATTTCTATTTGTTTGGCAATTTCAAAAAAATCTGACTTAAAACTTATGCTGCTAAAAAATATTACAATTCCAATTGCGAGAACTCCTGCTCTTTTTCCTAATTTTCCCATTTCTCTTTCTCTTTAAATTTCTTCATCAATCTTTCCATTGCCGCAAAAAGTTCATCGTAACCCATTTCTTTTGGAGTCATATAGATGATCATAAAAGCATATGAAAACCCCGTGGTATTGGCCACAATATACTTATTTTTTCTATAAGACTCACGCATTAAACGCTTTAGGCGATTGCGCTGCACTGCCGTTTTTACTAATCGCTTTGGAACCGAAACACCGGTTTGAAACTGTACATCCTGTTTTTGTTCCAGTGAAATATATATTAACCTTAACGGAAAATTTTTCACAGACTTTCCCTTCTGAAAAAGATCTTCAATCAGTTTTTTACTCTTAAGCTTTTCTTTTTTTCCGAAGGTTTCATCCATAGATCAAAAATAAGGATAGAATTACATCTGATGCTTCGGAATTTATTTTTTATGACAAAAAAGCCTAAAAGTTAGTTTTGCCGTAGATATTATTTCCGGAATCCTTTGTATGGACCAAGAAAACTCCACTAACTGGCAAAAACTAACTTTCAGGCCTCAGTATAAGCTAATCTAAGAAGCTTTTATTGATTATCGCCTTCCTGATTAGACGGGTATTGGTTATTACTCCTGTCTATATCTGCCATTAACTGTGACTCATCCACAACTATGGTCGATATTTGGCTTTTTTCGGCATCGATTTTTAACTCATAAGTTGGATAAGACCAGGCCCAATCATCTTTTACAGTTCTGCTTGTTTCACCAGAGGCAGGTTTTTCCCATCTCATCATCTGTAAAGGAATATAGAAAAGTTCCTGGTTTCCATCTTTATAGGTCACGCTAACTTCTACCGGCATAGGCATGGCTCCATTTCTTTTTAATGTGATTTTGGTCGAGTCTCCTTCTGCTTCAACAGCTTCAACTGCATAGTCAATCGTATTTGTTGTACGAGTCCAGTCTGTTAAGTACCAGTCAAGTTCTGCTCCCGAAACTTTTTCAGCAATCCTTATAAAATCATTGGGAGTAGGATGCTTAAACTTCCACTCGTCGTAGTATCTTTTCAAAGTTTTCTGAAGATTTTCTTCGCCAATAATATATTCTAATTGCGCAAGGAAAACAGCACCTTTGGAATATGCAGCAGCACCATAAGCAAAATTGAAATTGTAGCGGTCTGCATGGCTAGATTGAGGTTGTTCAACACCACTTTTGGCCAGCTGAAAATAGCCACGATAGGAACCTGTATGTGGATTTTCCTCGTTGGTGTTCATTACTTCGTTCATAGCTTCGTCTGAAATATAGGAAGTAAAACCTTCGTCCATCCATTCGTTTTTAGCCTCGTTTGTGGCCAATAAATGCTGAAACCAGGCGTGGGCCATCTCATGGGCGGTAACTCCTGCCAGGCTACCAAAACTTCTTTCTCCGGTAATAAGGGTAAGCATGGCATATTCCATACCGCCGTCTCCACCCTGTACAACAGAATATTGATCCCATGGATAAGGGCCTATGTGCTCATTAAAGAACAACAGAAGTTCTTCTGATTTTGGCTGCAGATTTTTCCAGTTTTCCTTTATTTCAGGATTATTCTTGTAAAGAAAATGAAGCACCGTGCCATCTTTTGCGGTTATTTTATCATGAATATATTCAGGATCTGCGGCCCAGGTAAAGTCATGTACTTTTGGTGCAACAAAGTGCCAGGTTAAGGTTTTTCCTCTTTTTCGGTTAACTGTAGTTCCTTCTTCTTCATAGCCATAGCCAATTTCATCAGCGTTTTGGAGGTATCCTGTACTTCCTAAAATATAATCTTTGTCTATAGTAATCTTCACATCATAATTTCCCCAAACGCCATGAAATTCCCGACCAATATAGGGGTCGGCATGCCAACCTTCAAAATCATATTCAGCCAGCTTTGGATACCATTGGCTCATGGAAAGCGCTACACCTTCAGCACTATTTCGTCCGGAGCGGCGAATCTGCAGAGGTACCCGGCCTTGAAATTCCATTTCAAAGCTCGTTTTCTCTCCGGGAAGAATTGGTTCTTCCAGCTTCACTTCCAGCACCGTTCCTACTTCTTCAAACTGAAGAGAATTGCCATTTTGGGTCAACGACTTTACCCTTAAATATCCAATCTCATCTGGCTGTAGTTTGGAAATTCGGCTTTCGTACTGAGGATTTTCCCTTGTGCCCAGGTTATTGGTCATTCTTGAATCTGGATCTGCTATATTCTGTAACCTGATATCCATTTCACTTCCCGGTTGAAAAGCATTGAAGTAAAGATGGTAAAAAACCTCACTTAGAGTATCTGCAGAATTATTGGTGTATTCCAGCTGTTGTGTACCGGAGTATTGATAATTTTCTACATCCATTTCCACCTCCATAGAATAATCTACGTGTTGTTGCCAGTAATTTGTGTTGTTTTGGGCATTTATAAAGGCAAACGTGAAAAGGCTTATGCTTAAGAGTATTTTTTTCATTTATTTTTATTTTTTTACAAAAAGATGGGTAAGTAGATTTTCGCTTTGCTAATTTATGTAATTCTTAAATATCGGTTTTACCTCTTGATACCTGATTTGCAAGGATTAAAGCATTGTACAAATTCACCATTTTGCCAGATCTGGACAATTCGTTGAAGTTTTTGGTGCTTTCTCCCTGCTCTCCAACCATAACCATCGTTTTGGTAGAAAGTCCGCTTTGTATGATAATTTCTTTTACCTGTGCTGCACTTAAATTTGGATAGTAAGAGCGAATCATAGCGGCAACACCGGTAACTGCCGGAGCAGCCATAGAAGTTCCCTGCAAGAATTCATATTCATTATTGGGAGTAGTAGACCAGATTTTACTTCCCGGAGCAAAAACATCAACATTTGTCCTTCCGTAGTTTGAAAACCCGGAAACCAATTCAGACCCGTATTCAAAATTCAAAGCCCCTACGGTAAGAAAACTATCACTAACTTCTTCAGGTGCTTCAGGGAATTGATCGTTTGGAAAAACACTTGTCTGGTCCAGATCTATACTTTCATTTCCTGCGGCGTTTACGATCAAAACATCATTTTCCGCAGCATATCTAAGGGCATCGGTTACCCATTCCGGATTAGCAGAAAAATATTTACCAAAGCTGGTATTAATTACTTTAGCGCCATTATCAACAGCATAACGTATTGCCAGTGCTATATCTTTATCATACTCATCACCATCGGGCACGGCACGTATAGCCATTATCTCTACATTATTCGCAACACCATCTATCCCAATATTGTTATTGCGTTGTGCAGCAATAATTCCGGCTACATGTGTGCCATGCTTTACATCTTCTTTATCTGGAGTAGGGCCATCTACCTCGTTATTACCGTAATTAATATCGTTAATATTATACGGATCATCACCTACTATTGCCCTGCCGTCCAATTCAAGGTTCAGATGGGAGTCTAATCTGCTTTGATAATACTCAATGGCATCATCAAGTTCTTCTAAGGCTTCAGGAATGTTCTCATTTACATTATTCTGAATTTGAGCCAGCATCCCTTTATACTGCGCCATTTGCTGATTATCGGGCTGCAATGCAGAAAGTTCTTCTTTTGTATAATCTTCTTTTCCAAGTTCTTCTGAAACAGCGCTATGAGCTGCAGTAAGCTGCTCCTTTATCTGGTTGTACTGTTGTTGGTTTTGCTGGGTTTCAGACAATTCTTTATTATATTCTTCTTTAGCACGTTGGTAAAGGATAAATTCTTCCCGGTCTGCCGTGCTTACTGCGCTGGCGGGTTTCCCCTCGTATTTTGGTTTAAGGCGCCTGTAAATACGTACATACTCCATATTCTCTTCTACCGCATCGCCAAGAAAATTCCAGCCATGGATATCATCTATATATCCATTTTTATCATCATCCTTCCCGTTTCCCTGAACTTCATCAGGATTTGTCCAAATCACGTTCTTTAGGTCTTCATGTTCAATATCCACACCGCTATCTATCACACCCACAATAACGGTCTTTCCTTTTTGATTTTGAACAATTTGGTTATAGGCACGGTTTACACTCATCCCGGGAATGGTGTCGTACCTTAAATCTGCTGCGCTCCAGTTTCTAAGTTGCGCTTCAGAAAGATCTGTAACTTTTAAAGGAATGGAATCTATTTTTTCTATAGGCGTAGAGACAAGGCGGGGAGCTGTACTTCCACAAGCGGAAAGCATCGCTGCAGCTGTTACTGCCAGGAAAGATTTATAAACAGGTATTTTCATAAATTATTTTTAATTAAAAACTTCACTAAATTTTAGGGATTTATCTATTCTCACTCCCTTTTCTGTATGTTTTAGAGTAATAATCTCATTGTTGGCATCATGTTCCATAAATAAGAAGTAATCCTCATCTGCTGCTTTGTTCAGGAAAATTTTCTTTTCCGGAAGTGTGAGCAACGGCCTTGTGTCAAAGCCCATCACGTAAGGCAACGGAATGTGCCCTGCAGTTGGCAAGAGATCTGCCATAAAAACCAGGGTTTTTCCTTTATAGCTAATATGAGGGATCATTTGCTTATCGGTGTGTCCATCTACAAATAATGCGCCAAACCCCAGCTCATCAGATTCTGCATAGTTTTGTTTATCGCCGTTGCGCTCAAGAAAACGTAATTGCCCACTCTCTTTTATGGGAATAATATTTTCTTTTAAAAATGAAGCTTTTTCCCTGGCATTAGGCTGTGTGGCCCATAACCAGTGCTTTTCATTACTCCAAAAACTGGCATTTTTAAAGGCAGGTTCATATCCTGTGCGGTCTTTGTTCCATTGTATAGCACCGCCACAATGGTCAAAATGAAGATGTGTCAAAAAGACATCTGTAATATCGTCCCGGTGAAAACCATGCTTCTGCAAAGATTTATCAATAGAATGCTCTCCCCAGGGATAATAATAGCTAAAGAATTTTTCACTTTGCTTATTTCCCATTCCCGTGTCTATAAGAATAAGTTTATCACCATCTTCTATTAGCAAACAGCGGGCGGCAATATCTATCATGTTGTTAGAATCGGCGGGATTTGTTCTGGACCAGAGACTTTTGGGCACTACTCCAAACATTGCCCCTCCATCCAGTTTAAAATTTCCTGCTTCAATTGGATATAAATTCATGTGGTTTAAATTATTTCAGTTTATACTTTAATAAAGTAATTATTTTAGATAAGTAACTTTTTCTTCAGGATTAATCGTGTCATTGTATCTAAACGCCCTCTTTATCCCTTCACTATCGCAAATAATTACAGGCAAAATGCTGTTGTCACTTTTATGTTTTTTTACCCATTCGCGGGTAGAAATAGCTTCTTTAATTTCAACAGTTTTCTCTTCAAAATTTCCGGAAGAAATTTTGTTTGTCCATGGCTTCAATTCTGTTTTATCTGCAAACATCGAGGTTGCGTTAATCCTGTCCAGCATATCCACATCTGCCCCACCTTTTTTTGGTGAGACAAGCACTATTTTATTCGGGACATAAAAAGCCTCATTTGCTAATTGGGTTGCTAAAAAATTGATTTCGCTATTCTCGGTAAGCGCAATAAATGTCCCTTTTTCTATAGCTTTGGCGTCTTCAAAAGTTTCTTCCTTAAGAATATTACCGTACATGCTGTTGAATCCTTTATTTTTAGCTTCGTTAACTAATTCCCGGTTGGCATCTATGATCACGACCTTATCATTTTCTTGTAGATGTTTTGCCAGGTAAAGTCCCAGGGGATTTGCACCTAAAATAATATAACCGCTCCTGGATTCCTGATGTACCAGCTCTCCCCTGCTGCGTAACCAATTTGTTGTCCACGTAAGAAAAACCGGCACGGTAAGGGTGGTAAAAATAGCCATAAAGACTAAAATTGAAAAGATCTCTGAAGTTATAATGCCCATCTGCAACCCAATTCCCGCGATTATTATTTCCACGGCTCCCCTGCCATTCATCCCGGTACCAACGGCAATTCCTTCCCTCCAGCCATAGCCACTGGGAAGATAAAAGATTGCAGTTCCAAGTATCTTACCTACCATTGCTACCAGGGTAACGGTAATAAGCATCGCCAAATCTGTTTGAAAAACATCCAAAGTCACGTTAAACCCTGCGGAAACAAAGAAAATGGGTGCAAGAAATCCTATGGAAATATCATGAAATATATTATTTATTTCTTTTGAAATCTGTCGGTTAAAAACACCATCTCTAATAAATAGGCCAGCCATAAAAGCTCCCAGAATGCTATGCAAGCCTGCAATTTCAGCAAGTTCAGAAAATCCAAAAACGATAATCAGGATAAGTGTAAAATGAAGGGTCCTGCTCTTCACGTTGGCCTTCATGAGGTACTTCCCTAATTGCGGAAGAAGATAAATTCCCGCCAGTGCTGTAAAAGTAAAAAAGAGAATAGCCTTTGCGACTACCCAAACCAGCCCCATAGTATCTATACTCCCCACATCTACAAAGCTTACTATACCAGCAAAAATCACCAGGGCAAGAGTATCAGATATTAATGCGCCTGCCATGAGAACATATGCAATACGGGTGTTTAGAAGTTTAAGATCTACCAGGATGCGGCTTTTGGTAGCCAGTGAAGTTACAGCAACGGCAATAGCCACAAAAACTGCGGCCATTGGATCGCCACCAAAGTATACTATGGTATAATAACCCAGTGCAAAAGGTACTACAAATCCTCCTATCGCGGCCAACAATCCTGGCCACGACGCTTTTCCGAGGTCCCGGAAGTTAATCTCGATCCCTATATAAACCATGAGTAGTATAATGCCAACTTCAGCTAAAACAGCTATCATTTCTGAAGTTTCCAGAACCCCGAAAAGGGCCGGTCCAAGAAAAATACCTATAATTAATTCTCCCAGAATAGCCGGATAACCCAGTCGCTTGGCTGCAGAGCCTCCTATCCATGCTGCCACCAGGATGATAAGGAGGTTTAAAATATTTAATTCTTCCATAGTATGGGAGGTTGGTGAACGTAATCTGCTTCAAAATACGAATTCCCTAAAAATCTTTTTTGTATAATTAGGCTTATTTTATAACCGTAAGTTTATTAGTTTACGGTTTTAGGGTTATAATTGCAGATATTAGCTATTTTAAGAACCTTAGAGTGTTTATATGATTTCCGGTATTTTGGAATCAAAAAGAAAACGTAAATGTTAGAACTGGCAAGTTTAGTTATATTAGGGATCCTGGCACAATGGCTTGCCTGGAAGATCAAAACACCCGCAATTTTACCATTAATTTTAATAGGGCTCCTGGTGGGTCCAATTTCTACGTTAATAACAGAAGATGGCACAAAATGGGTAGAACCTATCTGGAATGGCTCCCAAGGTCTTTTTCCCGGGGAGAGCCTTTTTTATTTTGTATCGCTCGCTATATCTATAATTTTATTTGAAGGAGGTCTTACGCTAAGAAGAAGTGAAGTGGGTAATATTGGTCCCGTGATTCTAAAGTTAATAAGTGTGGGAACTGCGGTAACTTTTGTTGGTGCCGGCCTGGGTGCTCACTTTGTATTTGGACTTACCTGGCAAATTTCATTTCTGTTTTCTGCACTTATTATTGTTACCGGTCCTACCGTAATTTCTCCCATTTTGAGAAATATTCCTTTAAGGGTTCATGTATCTTCTATACTTAAATGGGAAGGTATTCTTATAGATCCTATTGGTGCTCTTATTTCGGTACTTATGTTTGAATTTATAAGGGTAGAAGGCGGTCAGGATTTTACCCAAACGGCTTTAATTGAATTCGGTAAAATCCTTTTATTTGGTTTCACCTTTGGGTTCACTTTCGCCCATTTGCTCAGTTTTTTAATCAGACGGAACATCATTCCGCACTACCTATTAAATGTTTTTATACTCGCCACCGTGTTGGGTGTTTTTGTTCTCGCAGATATGTTTGCACACGAAAGCGGACTTTTAGCCGTGGTGATTATGGGTATGGTGATGGGAAACCAGAAACTTCCCAATATAAAAGAGCTTCTTTACTTTAAAGAATCGCTGAGTGTATTATTAATTTCAATATTGTTTATTCTGCTGGCTGCCAATATCGAAATTTCTGAACTCCTGCTGGTCTTTAACTGGAATGCGCTTATTCTCTTCGGAATTGTGGTGTTGGTGGTGAGACCCCTTGGTGTATTGCTCAGTTCCCTTGGATCGGGTCTAAAGGCCAACGAAATGGCATTTATAAGTTGGGTAGGACCACGAGGAATAGTCGCCGCCGGTATTGCCTCACTTTTCGGTTTAAGGCTTACACGTGAAGGTGTTGAAGGAGCCGAATATATCACTCCGCTGGTATTTATGGTAGTGCTGTTATCAGTATTACTAAACGCGACAACTGCCCGGCTTTTCGCGAAACTGGTGGGGGTATTTATAAAAGATTCACAGGGAATCCTTATTATTGGAGCTTCCTCAATTTCGAGATTAATAGGCAAGTACCTTCAGGATAACAACAGGCATGTGGTGCTGCTCGATAACAATTCAGACAATATTAAGAAGGCAAAAGATCTCGGGATAGATGCCATAGAAGGTAGTGTTTATGCAGACGATCTCCTTAATAACGTAGAGCTTAACGATGTGGGTTACGTGATGGCAATTACCGGCAACAGCGATATTAACAAAACAGCTATTACGAAGTTTAAAAAGCAATTTGGTGAAAATGGCTCCTTTAGGGTTATTAATTCAGACGAAATGAATAATCCTGAAAAGAACCCCGAGGAAGGTTTGTTTTCACATACAGACGATTATATTAAGCTTACAGAAGTATCCAGAAGGTATCCTACAATTCACGAGCTGGATCTCAATAGCAAGCAGCATTACGAAGGGCTAATTGAAATCTCTAAAACAGATCCTGATATTATCCCGATTTTTGTAAAAAATTCTGAAGGTAAATTTGTAATTATACCATCCCATAGTTCTGAAGTTGAGATAAACGAAGGTTATCAGCTCGTGTACCTTGGTAAAAAAATTCAGAAAGAGGAAAAGGAAAAAGAAGAAAGCTATGAAGAGACTGTTGAAGACCTGGATGAGAAAAGTTAATGCTCTTTTACAATTGAATATTTATTCTGAAAGCATCATAGTCTCCTCAGTTCTTTTTTAATACTGAAGATCTTTCGGTTTTATTTCATTTTCAGCTTTCACCAGGTTTTGCGTTTAAAATGACAATTATCGGTGCCTGACGGCTATTCTTCCATGGCATTAATCAATTCATCATTAATTTCCAGGTTGTGATATACGTTCTGAACATCATCGTCTTCCTCGAATTTATCTACCAAAGCAAGTATTTTCTTTGCATCTTCAACCGGAAGTTCCATAGTGTTCATTGGGATTCGCTGTACTTCAGAATTTTTAGGCTCAATGTCCAAATCTTCCAATTTTGAGGACATGAGTCCAAAATCTGTAAATTCAGTATAAACAGTGAGGTAATCTTCTTCTTTTTCTATGGTTGTAGCACCACCTTCTATAAGTTCGAGCTCAAATTCCTCCAAAATCCGCTCTATTTTCTCTTTTTCGAGCACAAAAACGCCTTTTTTGTCAAAAAGAAACTCAAGGGAACCGTTTGTACCAAGACTACCTCCGTTTTTGGCAAATATCGACCTTACAGAAGCCACCGTCCTGTTGGTATTATCTGTAGTACATTCAATAAAAAAAGCGATTCCGTTGGGGCCGTAACCTTCAAAAGTTACGAGTTCATAATTATCGGCATCAGCGCCGCTGGCCTTCTTTACAGCGCGTTCTATAGTGTCCTTGGGCATGTTTACACCCTTTGCATTAGAAATGGCATTTCGCAGCGCGGGATTGGCTTCAGGATCTGGTCCTCCTCCTTCTTTTACAGCAACGCTAATATCTTTTATCGCCCTGGTAAACTGTTTCGCCCTTCTCTTGTCCTGCGCTCCTTTACGGTGCTTAATATTTGCCCATTTACTATGTCCGGCCATTTTTTTAGTCTTTAGTCTGTAGTTTTTAGTTCGGAGTTCGGAGTTCGGAGAACTTCCGACACTCTTTACAAAGTTAAAAAAGTTCGGCACAAGTGAGAAATTTGGAACTGACTCAGAAAGGATGTACAAAATAACCTATCTTCATTTTTATGAATTTTAAGTTTGAAGATTTAGAGGTTTACAAGAAATCTCTTCTCTTTACCGATTTGGTGTATATAAGTACTAAGGATTTTCCGAAGGATGAGGTCTACGGCTTGACATCTCAATTTAGAAGAGCTGCGGTTTCAATTGCTTTAAATATTGCCGAGGGTTCGGGGGGTTCAAAAAGGGAGTTCTCCAGATATTTAGGAATAGCTGCGAATTCTTTAAGGGAATGTATCGTTTGTATAACTATTGCAGAAAGGCAGCAATACATTTCTTCCCAATTGGAGAAAAAAATGAGAGCTGACCTGGTAGAAATAGTAAAGATGATTTCCGGACTTAAAAGATATCTGGAGAAAACCTGATTTTAGGAACTCCGAACTACAACTCTCCAAACTGATACTAGTTAGTTTGCTTAAGAACTGTCGTGAAAGTTTACTGCGGGATTTCAGGAATAATACCTCTTATTCAAAAAAAGAAGAAAAATCCTCTGTGAATAACAGAGATAATTTTCGGCTTAAAAGAGATTTCGAGAACTTAACCCCACGAACTCCGAACTAAAAACTAAGAACTAATATTAGTCATTCAGTTTCAAAACTGCCATAAAAGCTTCTTGGGGAATTTCCACATTTCCTACCTGGCGCATACGTTTCTTACCTTTTTTCTGCTTTTCAAGAAGCTTACGTTTACGGGAAATATCCCCACCGTAGCATTTTGCGGTAACGTCTTTACGAAGTGCTTTTACCGTTTCACGGGCGATGATTTTTGCGCCAATTGCAGCTTGGATTGGAATATCAAACTGTTGTCTTGGAATAAGTTCCTTCAGCTTCTCGCACATTTTTTTACCAATATCGTAAGCATTGTCCACGTGAAGCAATGCAGAAAGTGCATCTACCGTATTTGCGTTCAGCAGGACATCTACTTTTACCAGTTTTGACTCCCGCATTCCAATTGGAGAATAATCGAAAGAAGCATAACCACGGGAAACCGTCTTGAGCCTGTCATAGAAATCAAAGACAATCTCGGCAAGCGGCATATCAAAAGATAATTCCACACGTTCTGTAGTCAGATAGGTCTGATTGGTAATTTCTCCTCGTTTTTCAATACAAAGTGACATCACGTTTCCAACATAATCAGATTTCGTGATAATAGTAGCTTTTATAAACGGCTCTTCAACCCTGTTTAGGGAAGAAGGTTCAGGTAAATCTGAAGGGTTGTTTACCAGCAGTACTTCATCTGGATTTCTATTGGTGTATGCATGATAGGAAACGTTGGGAACGGTGGTAATTACCGTCATATCAAATTCACGCTCCAGCCTTTCCTGAATAATTTCCAGGTGTAACATCCCAAGGAATCCACATCTAAAGCCGAAACCTAAAGCGGCAGAACTTTCCGGAGTGAAAACAAGGGAAGCATCATTTAACTGAAGTTTTTCCATGGAAGCCCTAAGTTCTTCATAGTCTTCAGTATCAACGGGATAAATTCCGGCAAAAACCATTGGTTTTACATCTTCAAAGCCTGCTACTGCTTCCGTAGTCGGATTTTTAGCATCGGTAATAGTATCCCCAACTTTCACTTCCCGGGCATCTTTTATACCCGTAATAAGATATCCTACATCACCGGTC
>NZ_JAVRHP010000084.1:0-13929 GCF_031846505.1 Autumnicola edwardsiae | reverse complement strand
TAAACAATAACTTTTTATAGAACCGAAAAAAGATTTACTTTTGCAGCCTAAAATTTAATAATAATGAAATCAATTACGATCAACGGATCTAAAAGAGAAAGCGTAGGCAAGAAGTCAACTAAAGCCTTACGTAATGCTGGACAGGTTCCTTGCGTATTGTATGGTGGGGGCCAGGAGCCTTTACACTTTGCTGCCGAGGAAATTGCATTCCAGAACCTTATCTACACCCCAGATGTTCACACGGTGGAGATTCAATTAGAAGGCGGTAAAAAATATAACGCTGTACTTCAGGATATTCAATTTCATCCTGTGACAGACGCTATCCTTCACATGGATTTTTATGAAATCTTTGAAGACACTCCAATTACTATGGAAATTCCTATTCATACTGAAGGAATTCCGCGTGGGGTTAAAAACGGTGGGGTTTTACGTTACAACCTGCGTCGTTTAAGAGTAAAAGGACTTCCGGGAGACTTACCAGATTATATTGAAGCAGATGTTACCAAGCTTAAGATTGGGCAGAAGCTTTATGTTACTGCTGTTGAAAGTGATGATTTCAAAATTCAGCATCCAGATAACACGGTAATCTGCCAGGTTAGAACTTCACGTAACATCGTTGAAGATCTCGAAGAAGATGAAGATGAAGACGAAGTAGCAGCAGATGAGGTTCCAGCTACAGAAGTAGATGAAGCAGCTGAAGGAGAGAGCAAAGAATAAATAGCTGATTCTTAGCATAAGTTAAAAGCATTCCTGTTTCGGTTTTTCCGAAATTCGGAATGCTTTTTTTTAGTGAAGAAGTGAAAGAATGAAGGAGTGAAGGAATAAAAAGGAAATAGAGTTAAAGAGTTAAAAAAGGAAGGAGGAAAAGGGGTCTAAATTATCTCATTTCCGAAACTTGAAACCTTAAACTTTGAACGTGAAACTTTCAGATGTTTATATCAGTGACTTCAGTGTAAGAACTTTCCACTTCAACCCGACTTGAATCTTAAAATTCTCAAATTGTTCCTCTTTCCATTGAAAGAGCATCCAAAAATGGCAATTTTCGGCCTTCAGTAAAAAGAGAAAGAGTTAAAGAGATAAAAAGGGAAGGAGAAAAAATGACAAATTTCGACCTAAAATGAAATCAGCTTTTACTAAAAAAAACACCTTGCCCTGCGTAGTTCAAAAAGAGCTTTCCACTTTCCACTCGATTTCACTCTTCAAATCTTCAAATCTTCAAACTCTCAAATTGTTCCACTTTCCACTTAATTTCAATCTTCAAATTCTTTTCCACTTTCAACTTAATTTTAAATTTTATCTTTACCAAAAAAGAGCATATGCTGTCTTTCTTCGGAAGAATATTAAGTAAAAGAAAGCCTCAGGAAGAAATAGATCCCATGAAGAAATTTTTAATAGCAGGCCTTGGAAACATAGGTAGCGAATATGAAAATACAAGGCATAATATAGGCTTTAAGATTTTGGATTATCTCGCCAATCTGGAGGAAATCTCTTTTTCTACAGACAGGCTGGGGGATATTGCCCAATTCAAATTTAAAGGGCGCACCTTTATTTTGCTGAAACCCAGTACCTATATGAATCTTAGCGGGAAAGCAGTGAATTACTGGATGATGAAAGAAAAAGTACTTCCCGAAAACCTGCTGGTGGTTACCGATGATCTTAATTTGGCTTTTGGAACTTTACGCCTCAAAACCAAAGGCAGCGATGGGGGACATAATGGTCTTAAAGACATTCAGAATGTTCTTAATACCACAAAATACAACAGGTTTAGGTTTGGGATTAGTGACGAGTTCTCCAAAGGAAAACAGATAGATTATGTGCTTGGGGAATGGACTGAAGAGGAAGAGAAAAACCTGCCGGAAAGATTGAAGAAATCTGCAGAACTCATAAAATCCTTTGGAACTGCCGGAGTTTCAAATACAATGAATAATTTTAACGGAAAATAGCCGACTTTGAAAGAACATCAGGGAGCACATGCCTTTAATAGTGAGCGCCAGACTACAGTTACTATAGGAACTTTTGATGGCGTACATGCAGGTCATCAAAAGATTATAGAAAGGCTGGTTAATACAGCAAAAGCGAATAATCTGGAATCTGCGATCCTTACATTTTTTCCGCATCCAAGGATGGTGCTGCAAAAAGAAAGCGGGCTCAAATTAATAAATACTATTGCAGAGAGAAAGCAAATCCTGGAAACTACGGGCGTAGACCACTTAATTGTTCATCCTTTTACGCACCAGTTTTCCCGACTTTCAGCCTTAGAATTCGTACGGGACATTCTTGTAAACAGGCTAAAGGCCAAAAAGGTGATTATTGGTTATGACCACCGTTTTGGACGAAATCGCACCGCAGATATTCAAAACCTGAGGGAATTTGGGGAACAATTTGGCTTTGAAGTAGAAGAAATTAGTAAGCAGGAAGTGGAAGCTGTGGCCGTAAGTTCTACTAAAATCAGGAATGCACTTTATGAAGGAAGGGTGGAGAAGGCAAATAATTACCTTCAGCATCCGTTTACTTTAACAGGGGATATAGTTAAAGGCCGTGGCCTCGGGAAAGATTTTGGCTTTCCTACCGCAAACCTGCAGATAAAAGAAGATTATAAGTTGATTCCAAAAAACGGGGTTTACGTGGTGAAATCTAGAATTGACGGAAAAACGTACTTTGGGATGATGAACATTGGAACAAACCCTACTGTTGGGGGAGAAGATCAAACTATCGAAACCTATTTTTTCGATCTGGAACAGGATCTTTATGATAAAAGGCTTCAGATAGAACTTTTAGTCCGCATTCGGGATGAGAAAAAGTTTGATTCTGTAGAAGCTTTAAAAATTGCAATGAAACAGGACCAGGCTTTTTCCGGGCAGTACATACGTGATAATTATGCTGAATAGGTGGCTTTTTAAACATATCGATAATTCTGCGCTTGTGGTTTTTAGAGTGTTTTTTGGCTTGTTGATCACTCTTGAAGCCTGGGGCGCAATATTTTCCGGATGGATTCAAAGAACACTTATAGATCCTCCAAAATTCACTTTCAATTTTATAGGTTTTGAATTTCTGCAGCCGTTGCCGGGAGATCTTATGCTCTGGTACTACGGCCTTATGGGATTATTTGGTGTTTTTGTGATGTTGGGCTTTAAATATCGCCTCAGTATTTTTCTCTACGGGATTATGTGGGCGGGCGTTTACCTCATGCAAAAATCATCTTATAACAATCATTATTACCTGCTAATGTTGCTCTGCATCATTATGGCATTCCTGCCAGCGCACCGCTATTTTTCGCTAGATGCATTAAGAAACCCATCTATTAGAAAGATCTCCATGCCACGCTGGGTCTGGATACTTATTGTTTTGCAGTTATGGATTGTGTATTCCTACGCTTCTGTCGCCAAATTTTATCCTGACTGGCTGGATGGTACGGTCCCCGATTTATTGATGAAAAGTAAGCAGCATTATTGGCTGGTGGGGGATTTTCTTCAGCAACAATGGATAAGACCGGTAATCACATGGTTTGGGCTTATCTTTGACTTGTTGATTATTCCGCTTTTACTATGGAAAAAAACGCGCCTTCCCGCATTTATATTGGCAATATTTTTTCATCTCTTCAATAGTGTTATTTTCCAGATTGGTATCTTTCCTTACCTGTCGCTGGCTTTTATTCTTTTCTTTTTTCCTACAGAAAAAATAAACAAATGGTTCCTTCGGAAGAAAAAACCTTACTACGATAAAGGAGAAGTTGTTGTGCCTTCCTACAATAAGGTGATAATTGCCATTTTAGCGTGCTGGTTTATCGTTCAGATTTCTTTACCAATAAGGCACTGGTTTTTTCAGGATAACGTGCTGTGGACAGAAGAAGGGCATCGATTGAGTTGGAGAATGATGTTGCGCACTAAAACCGGAAGCAGTCGCTTTAAAATTGTCGAAAAAGGATCTTCAGACACGCTCGTGGTCGATAAAAAAGACTATTTAAGTAAGAAACAGCAAAGGGCGATCAATTCCAAACCCGATATGCTCTGGCAGTTTGCCCAGTATCTTGAAAAAGAGTATGCAGAGCAGGGAAAGGAGATAGAAGTCTATATAGATGGCCGGGTGAGTGTAAATGGTCGTCCCTACAAACGTCTTATAGATCCCAAAGTGGATATGGCCAGGGCAGAATGGAGCCATTTTGGGCATAATGACTGGATTTTACCTTCAGATTTAGACTAGAACTTTTACGCGCTTTTGTTACATTTGCTCCTTTAAAAAATTTAATAACCGGCACTTTTAAAATTAACGGCCTTATGTTACAAGTCAGCATTATCAGAGAGCAGAAAGAAGCTTTTATAGCAGCTTTAAAAAAGAGAAATTTTGATGCCCAGGGAATCTTTGATGAAATCCTGCAGCTGGATGATATGCGCCGTTCTACCCAAACGAAGCTGGACAACACTTTAGCCGAATCCAATAAACTGTCTAAAGAAATTGGGAATCTCTTTAAAAACGGGGAGAAGCAAAAAGCAAATTTGCTAAAAGAGAAAACCGGAAGGTTAAAAGAAAATTCCAAAAATTATTCAGAGCTGCTTGCTAATACCATTATTGAAATGGAAAAGCACCTGTATACGATTCCAAATATTCCGCATGAATCTGTTCCCGCGGGAACTTCTGAAGAAGATAATGAAGAGGTTTATAAAGAAGGTGATATTCCGGTTTTGGCTGAAGGTTCTTTGCCGCACTGGGAACTGGCCAAAAAGTACGATATTATAGATTTTGAGTTGGGAAATAAAATCACGGGAGCCGGTTTTCCTGTGTATAAAGGAAAAGGAGCACGTTTACAACGCGCCCTTATTACTTATTTCCTGGATAAGGCTGTGGAAGCGGGATATACAGAATATCAGTTGCCGTTAATGGTAAACGAAGCTTCGGGTTATGGCACGGGACAATTGCCAGATAAAGAAGGGCAGATGTACCATATTGCTGAAGATGATCTTTATATGATCCCAACTGCAGAGGTGCCTATTACCAACATGTTTAGGGACAACCTGCTCACCGAAAAAGATTTTCCCATTACCTGTACCGGTTATACCCCGTGTTTTAGAAGGGAAGCCGGTTCTTATGGGGCTCACGTACGCGGATTAAACCGTCTGCACCAGTTTGACAAAGTGGAGCTGGTAAGGCTTGAAAAACCTCAGGATTCCTATGCAGCTTTGGATGGAATGGTAGAACACGTAAAAAATATTCTCAAGGATCTGAAATTGCCTTACCGCATTCTTCGCCTTTGTGGTGGTGATCTGGGCTTTACTTCAGCATTGACTTATGATTTTGAAGTGTTTTCCACAGCACAGGATCGTTGGCTGGAGATAAGTTCAGTTTCCAACTTTGAAGCTTTTCAGGCAAACCGGCTGAAATTGCGCTATAAAGACAAAGACAACAATAAAGAGCTGGTGCACACCTTAAATGGAAGCGCCCTCGCCCTGCCAAGAGTGCTCGCGGGAATCCTTGAAAACTACCAGACTCCGGAAGGTATTAAAGTTCCGGAAGTACTTATTCCATATACGGGATTTGAGGTTATAGATTAATCTGCGGCTGGGAATCTTGCATTAGATCATAACTAATTTGCAAATAATAAAATAAAACAATATTTTTAGTTATGTCAAAAAAGGGAAAAATATCCGATACTGGAATCCGTGGTAAGCTTAATGGCGAGCTTTACGTAGATAAAAAAGTCTTTTTTAAGAGGGAAGATGTTAGAAGTGTAATTAAGTCTCTAAAGAAATCTGTTTCCTTGAAAGAACATATTCAAAAAAACCAACAGGATTTTAAAAGACTTATCAATTAGATGCCTTACAATCTGCTGATATTACCATTATGTGGCGGATATTTTATTTTATTAAATTTTCTTTACTTTAAATACAGATATCAGAGATTACCTGCACAAAGAATTCTCTTTAATTCAATCATAGCAGGTGTCTTTCTGCTATTTTTCACCTTTAGCATACGAAGCCTTACTTCAGCTCAATTTCCTGAATTTATACCTTTTCTATTTCAAATTTTGAATGAAAATGTTTCTATAACCCACATTGATTATTTATGGACTTCAATTTTTTCTTTCGTTATTGCTATCTTTTTTACTCTTTTCGGTAATTTATTGATCGTCCTGATTATAGGTTATGACAGGCCAATAAGTTTTGCAGTGAAGAAGTATGGAGATGAAATTGAAAAACTCTTTAGGAGGTCGGCAAAAACAGGGGAACTCATGTTCCTGAGTTTAAAGAGCAACAAGGTCTATATTGGATTCACTGATATAATACCGGTACCCAAGGAAACAAATTATTTAAAAATAACTCCCGTTATGAGTGGTTACAGGGAATCGGAATCTAAAATTCTGAGAATAACTACGGAATATTTTGATGTTCTGGATATCTATATGGCTGAAAATCCTAAGTTTGACAGATATGATATTGATATTTCTATAAAACAGGATGAAATATTAACGGCAGGAATTTATGATCAGGATGTTTTTGATCTATTACGGGGAGAACCAGTTAAACATGAAGATAAACCAACAGCAACCCAGTAGTCGTCTTTTAAACGACTATTAGTTGCTAAAATCTGAGTGCTAAAATTGCAGAAGGAGCTAAGGACAATGAAGAAATTGGAAATATTGAAGTTTGGAGAAATTTAATTGAGAAGTACAATGGATAGAAATGCGGAAATTGCTGAAAGAAGGAAGATGATTGTTGAAGGCTTGGAAATATCCTACAAAAAACTAGTTGAATTTAAACGATATAAAAATAGTCCGCTAATAGTTGGAAAAGATCAAAAAATCATAGAAGTTCCACCGGACGAAATCTTACCAACAACGCGATACATAAGAAAAATGGATTCGAAGCTTAAGAAGTAATTCTCAAATACAGTTTCTATTCAAGCATCAAAGCGAAGAAATCAGCATCTATTGTCGTTGCGTATTTTTATAAAGATCCACTCTTTTAAAAACCTGATTAAACAGCACAAATTCTTATCTTTACGCTATGCGTTATGTGCTTTCCATAGGTCTGTTTTTACTCGTCAGTTTTTCGCTATTTTCCCAGTCAGAACAATTGGCAAGGAACTTTTTTGACCAGGGGGAATATGAAAAGGCTCTAAAAACCTATCAGCAGCTTTTAGAGCAAAATCCGGGTAATCCCATGCTTTTTGAGGGTGTTGTTTCCTCTTACCAGCAACTGGAAAATTTTGAAGAAGCAGAAAAGCTTCTATATGAAAAGCTCAACAATTCAGCCAATAATCCTAATGTTTTAATAGAGCTTGGGCACAACTTCGACCTGAAGGGAAACGATGCTAAAGCTAATCAGTTTTATGAGGAAGCCCTGGAAGCGGTTGAAGGCAGGCCCAATTATGCCTATTCTATAGCCCGTGGATTCGAAAGATATAACCTTCTGGACTTTGCTTCCAAAACTTATGAAAGAGCTATGGAGCTTAGTGCAGACATGAATTTTAGTCTTCAGCTTGCCAGGATTTATGGAGAGCAGGGAGAGACTGAAGAAATGTTTAGAAATTACCTGGACATTATCGATGCCGATCCCAAATTTTTTCCGGTAGCCAGCAGAGAATTTAATCGGTATATTTCTGAAGATGCTTCTTCAGAAGCTAATATAATCTTTAGAAATTTACTGCTGAAGAAACTTCAGGAAAATCCGTCTTTAATTTATAATGAAATTTTAAGCTGGCTTTTTGTTCAGCAAAAGCAGTATAATCGTGCTTTTATTCAGGAGAAAGCCTTGTACCGCCGTGGAGATTCGGGTTTACAGGGCATCATAAATTTGGCAATTATCACCCGTGACAATGACGATTTGGAAACGGCTAAAGAAATTATAGCATTTGTAATAGAAGAAGCCCCTTCATCCAATACCGTTTTACAGGGAAGTGAGTTGTTACTGGCGTTAAAACAGGAAACTGCAAAACCAGAGGAGTACGAAACCCTGGATAATGAGTTTCAGGAATTACTGTCAGAATTCGGTTATGGTGCAAATACGTTATCGCTTCAGATCAATTATGCTTCGTTTTTGGCTTTTAAAAGAGGTAGAAATGTAGAAGCAGTTGCTTTACTCAAGGAGCTTTCAGAAAAGGCAGATAGTAATTTCGACAAAGCTTTGGTGAAAATGACACTCGCCGATATTCTTGTGCTGGAAGAGAAATTTAATGAAGCTTTAATTTATTATTCCCAGGTGGAGAAACTGGTAAAGAACGACGAATTTTCTCAAAATGCACGTTTTAAAGTGGCGAAAACCAGTTATTATAAAGGCGATTTTGAATGGGCCAGGAATCAGCTGGATGTTTTAAAATCTTCAACTTCACAACTTATCGCCAATGATGCGATGGAGTTAAGCCTGCTTATTGAAGATAATTCTGTTGAAGATTCTGCGCAGGCAGCACTAAAACAATATGCCAGGGCAGACCTGCTGGCTTTTCAGCAAAAAGATTCTGAAGCTATAAATGTTTTGGATAGCGTGCTACAGAATCATAAAGGGGATAAAATTGAAGACGAAGCGCTTTTAAAACAGGCGAAATTGCACGAAAAAGCAGCTGAATACGAAAAAGCAGAGGCTAATTATCTCCAGATTATCGAATTTTATAACGACGATATTTTGGCCGATAATGCCAATTTTTACCTGGCGGAATTATATGCAAATCATCTTAATGAGCCAGAAAAGGCAAAGAATTATTATGAGCAGATAATTTTTAATTTTGCCGACAGTATCTATTTTGTGGATGCCCGAAGAAATTTCCGCACATTACGGGGAGATCAGATTGAATAGCCCGTGATTTTTACACTTCAATTAAAGAAAACTTATATGTACATATACAACGTAACGGCGAATGTCCAGGAAGAAATTCATGATAAATGGGTGGACTGGATGAAAACAGAACATATTCCGGATATGCTGAAGACCGGAAAGTTTATAAAGGCTTTAATGACCAGGGTGATGGTAGAGGAGCCTATGGGTGGCATTACTTATTCTGTTCAATACACTGCTGAAAGCAGGGAGTTACTTCAGAAATATTACGACGAAAATGCGGAGGAACTAAGAGCGAAAACAAGGCCTTTTGAAGGGAAATTTGTGGCTTTTAGAACAGAGTTAGAAGTGATTTCTGAACAATAATCCTTCCCGCTTCACCAGAAGGAGCAGATAATTTTACAATTATGAAGAAAAAGAAGCAAAAATTCAAGCCCTCTTTTGGAACTGCGGAAGACAATGACGGCGTAAGGGCAAAAAAGCACCTGGGCCAACATTTTTTAAAAGATGAAGGTATAGCTGAACAAATTGCGGATACTTTAAGTGGTTCTAATTACTCAAAGGTGTTGGAAATAGGCCCAGGAATGGGAGTTTTAACCAAATATTTGCTGCAAAAGGATGTAGAAGTACATGTAATAGAGATTGATACCGAAAGTGTGGCTTATCTCCATGAAAATTACCCGGCATTGCACGGCAGGATATACGAGCAGGATTTTTTAAAGTACGATCTTTCGCAGGTTTTCCAGCAGGAATCCTATGCTGTAATTGGCAATTTTCCCTATAATATTTCTACACAGATTGTTTTTAAAGTGCTGGAGAACCGTGATTTGGTACCGGAATTTTCAGGAATGTTTCAAAAGGAAGTGGCAAAGAGGATTTGTGAAAAAGAGGGGAATAAAACCTACGGGATTTTATCTGTGCTTACGCAGGCTTTTTATGAAGCAGAATATCTCTTTACCGTGCCACCTTCAGTATTTAATCCGCCGCCAAAAGTAGACAGCGGAGTGTTGCGATTAAGGCGAAAAGAAAATTATTCGCTTCCCTGCGACGAGCGGCTGTTTTTCCGTGTAGTAAAAGCAGCATTTAATCAGCGGCGCAAAACGTTAAGGAATAGTTTAAAAACCTTCGATTTGCCCGATAGTCTAAGGGAAGATACTATATTTGGGCAGCGTCCTGAACAGTTAAGTACAGAGGCTTTTATGGACCTGACTTTAAAAATTCAGCCTTATGCAATTTCAAGTTAGTGAGGAACTTATAGAAAGAATAGAACTGCTCATCGAAAATCATAACGATGAGGAGTTGCTGGATCTTCTGGAAGATATCCATCACGCCGATATTGCAGAAATTATCTCTGAGTTAGATCTTGACCAGGCAACTTACCTTGTAAAATTGCTGGACAGCCAGAAAACAGCTGAAGCCATAATGGAGCTGGATATTGGTGTGCGGGAACGTATCCTGGAAACCCTTTCTTCAAAAGAAATTGCTGAAGAGCTGGAGGAAATGGATACCGATGATGCTGCCGATATTATTTCTGAACTTTCTCTTGAGCGCCAGCAAACTGTTATTGCCGAAATCCAGGATGAACAGCATGCGGGAGATATCGTTGAACTTTTACGTTATGACGAGAATTCTGCCGGTGGTTTAATGGCAAAGGAACTGGTGAAAGTGAATGAAAACTGGAGTGTGACAGGTTGCATGACCGAAATGCGTGCCCAGGCCGAAAATGTTACCCGTGTACATTCCATTTATGTGGTGGATAACAAGAACAAATTAAAGGGGCGGCTTTCGCTTAAGGACCTTCTCACCGCTGCCAGCGATGCCAATATCAGTGATGTTTATATCCCAAATGTCGATTATGTAAATGTGCATACCGAAGGAGAAGAGGTAGCACGGGTCATGCAGAAGTATGATTTGGAAGCAATCCCGGTGGTAGATGAAATGGGCCGCCTGGTTGGCCGGGTGACCATAGACGATATTGTGGATTTTATAAGGGAAGAGGCAGAGAGGGATTACCAAATGGCTGCCGGTATTTCTGAAGGTGTGGAAGCAGATGCAAGCATCTGGAAATTGACCCGCGCTCGTTTGCCATGGCTTATTCTTGCCCTCCTGGGGGGATTTGTGAGTGTTACGGTGTTGGGAACTTTTGATGCCGCTATGCAGGAACATGCCGCGCTCTTCTTTTTTGTGCCGCTAATAGCCGCTATGGCGGGAAATGTAGGGGTGCAGTCTTCAGCAATTGTTTTGCAGGGGCTGGCCAATCAAACGCTAAGAGGTTCTCTTTTGCAGAGGCTGGTAAAGGAAGTGCTGTTAAGCCTCTTAAACGGAGTGGTGCTGGCGACGCTGCTTCTTGTAGGTGGGATATTCCTGCTGGGCTTTGAATTCTGGTTTGGGCTTACCATTGGGATTTCCCTTATTTCGGTGATCATTATGGCCGCTCTTATAGGTACTTTTGTTCCTATTATTTTGGATAAATTTGGTATAGATCCTGCCATGGCCACCGGTCCTTTTATTACCACCAGTAATGATATTTTCGGGATTATCATCTTCTTTTCTATAGCCAAGAGCATTTTGGATTTCTAAATGATACCTGATAAATGCCAATTATCGGCCTTCAGTGTCACAAAGGTCTGTTGAAGTTAGAAATATGGCTTCTACGCTCAACATATACTCTTTTACAAATAAAATTGGAAGCACACGGCCTGCGGAAAGTCCCGATTAAAAAAGTCCGTGCAATTCCGCGTCTATTCGGTTAATAATATCACCTAAATCCTCCGGATTTTCCACAAAATTAATATTATCTACATCTATGATCAGCAAATTGCTCTTGTTGTAATCGTGCACCCAGGCTTCGTAGCGCTCGTTTAACCTGCTTAGATAATCAATAGAAATAGAATTTTCGTAATCCCGGCCGCGTTTCTGGATCTGGGCCACCAGGTTTGGAATACTGCTCCTTAGGTAAATGAGCAAATCGGGACCCTGTACCACACTTTCCATAAGGTCAAAGAGAGATTTGTAGTTCTCAAAATCGCGATTGGGCATCAGGCCCATAGCATGCAGGTTAGGAGCAAAAATATAAGCATCTTCATAAATAGTCCTGTCCTGAATAATATCTTTTCCGCTTTCCCTGATCTGAAGGATCTGCCTAAACCTGCTGTTCAGGAAATAAATCTGAAGGTTAAAAGACCATCGCTCCATTTTATTGTAAAAATCTTCGAGATAGGGATTTTCCAGAACATCTTCAAATTGGGCCTCCCACTTATAATGTTTGGCGAGCAACCTGGTAAGCGTGGTTTTTCCCGCTCCAATGTTTCCGGCGATGGCTACGTGCATAGGTCTAGTTTTTCGGGTGATTTGTTGAAGCTGTTCAAATTAAAACAGCGGGAGTAAAGATACAAGTTTTAGGGCAAAAATATGTTTTTCCAGCTATTATGAAATCACCATATTATCTTTTCTGAACAAATTTTCGACTTGGATCTGCAATAAAACCGGCAAAGATTTCTTCTGTTTATCGAGATGCTTTAAATTGAGCTTTTTAAGATGCTTTCATGAAAAATTTTAGTGGTTTATTTGGCCTTTGCTTTCTGTTTATTGGCTGTGCTAATGATGATCCCGGTGATGTGATATTCTCTTCAGATGTTGTGGCTGTTACCGGCACCCGCTATTCGGCAAGTAATAATGAATTTAGCGAAACCTATTCCGCGTTTGTAAATGCAGTGAATCAAAATTTGGATATCGCTATTCTTGCTGAAGTAGATCACGCTGCAAATGCAATTGCTACCGGAAGGGTTTTAAATGCAACCAATACCGTGTTTTTTACACATCCGGTGTTGGAAGCACCACTTTTACAAGAAAATCTCCTTGCCGGGCTGGACCTGCCTCATAAAATGATGTTTTTTCAAAATGAAAATTCAGAAGTTTTTGTGGTTTACAATTCCGCTTCCTACTTAAGTTCGCGGTATAACCTGGAGCAAACAGGAAACCTGGAAGCGTTTGCTACGCTAATGGAGAATCTCGCAAATGCTGCTACTACTGCTGAAGTTCGATCTTCTGCAGATGCAACGGTAAATTCTGAAGAAGGAATTATTACTACAGAAAGTATACAGAGTTTCAGTGAAACTTATAACTCGCTTAGAAGTGCTGTTTCTTCAAACGAAAATCTGGATATTGTGGCACAGGTGGACCACCAGGCTACCGCGGCTACCGAAAATGTGGAAATTCCGCCTTCGGCTTTAATTATATTTTCATACCCCGAGCTGGAAGCGCAGCTTATCCAGTCGTCACAAACGGTAGCGCTGGATTTGCCTCAAAAAATACTGGTTTGGCAGGACGAGGATGAGGTAGTGCATATTTCGTACAACGATCCAGATTATCTTATCCAACGGCATTTGCTACCTGGTAATTCTGAAGAGCTTCAGCAAATTGTAGAAATACTGGAGAACCTTACTTCAGTGGCTGCAGGAAATTAATTGAAAAAGGACTCCTTCAGCTTATAAATTTCCGAAGCATAATAGCATTCGCTGCATTTGGAGAACGACCAGAGACAATCAATAAGATCGGTAAACATATGAAAAAGTAACCCGATAAAAATCAGCCTTATAATCCGGTGTTTCACAAAGATACTTCCGAAGATATAGCCGATAATTGCCATTTCTGAATGCAGGGGGTGGTAGCCAATTCCGCAGCGATCTGGATCAAAAACTGGCGTGGCAAATAGATGATCGAGATCCACCAGCATCGTTGCCAGCAGGATAAGGTACGCTTGTTTCCAATTCTCACGATCCACCAGCCACGCGATAAGCGCAATAGCGATAAAATGAAGAAAATAATGGACTGCGGGCTGGAGCATGGGCGCCGGGAAGTAATTTTAGTCTTTATCTGTAGTATTTTCCTGCTCCCGGTCGTCTGGCTGGAGCAGCTTGTTAAGTTTCCTGTTTAGTGCAATATATCTCCAGATGCCCACGGTTATAAAAAGAACACATATAAAAAGTGATAGATAACCAAGCCATTTTACGTGGTCATATTCTTTTATTTGCAGCAGTGCCAGGCCGCCAATAAGCAAATATAAAGAAGCTCTTATATAAGAAAGGACGGTACGTTCGTTGGCCAGTTTTGTTCGTTCTAAAGCAAGGTGTTCCCTGATGAGTTTCTCATCGATAATGCGGGTTTT
>NZ_JAVRHP010000083.1:0-14421 GCF_031846505.1 Autumnicola edwardsiae | reverse complement strand
GCAACACTTCGGTCATATTTTCTATCGCGCCGTGGGTGTGAATTTTACCAATTTCGGGATTAAGATGTTTCAGCAGTCGTTGTGCTTTTCCGAGGGAATATCCGAATAAAACCGAGGTTCTGCCTTCACTACGATTCTGCTCCCACCAACTGTTGATTTCTTCAAAAACTTCCTGCTGTGGCTGCCATTTAAAAGCAGGCAATCCGAAAGTGCATTCGGTAATAAAAGTGTCACATTTCACCAATTCATAAGGAACTGCAACGCCATCGTCTTCTACTTTATAATCCCCTGTAAAAACCCAAATTTCCCCTTTATGCTCTACCCTTATCTGGGAAGAGCCAATGATATGCCCTGCCGGATGCAGCGAAAATTTTACATTATTTATCGTAAATATCTCATTCCAATCTTTACCTGAAACTTCTATATCTCCCAGCCGATGCTTAATAATTGGCACATTGGTGTGATGGGTAATGTATTTTTTGTGGCCCCAGCGGGAATGGTCTGCATGGCCGTGGGAAATAATTGCTTTATCCACCGGTTTCCAGGGATCCAAATAAACATCTGCCGCGGCGCAGTAAATTCCTTTTTTGTTGAAAGCAAGTAAAGGTGTAGCTGAATTTCTCATGGGTTACAGATGAAATTAATTAAATTGAAATCTTAAAAAAAGCGATTAAGAAAACATTAGCGAATGTTCCAGGCGGCTTTTAAAGCATTTTGAGGTAAAAGAATTATGTCTTTGGTTATATTTGCTTAAAAACTTACAGATGTCATTTTCAGATTTGTTCGGCTCGGGAGAGCATTTACGTAACTTAAGTCATTTCGCAGCTATTGTGAATTTAGCGGCCAGCGACGGAGAAATTAACCAGGAAGAAGAAACTATGCTGAAACGTTTCGCCAGAAAACTGGATATCGCACCTAATGAATATGAGAAAGTGATAGAAAACCCTACTTCTTTCCCTATAAATGGCTACAACAGTGTGGAGAAAAGGCTGGAGCGGCTGCATGATCTCTTCAAAATTATCTACGCAGATCACGAAATGGATGAAGAGGAAACTATTTTAATAAAAAAGTACGCCATTGGACTAGGATTTTCCAGCGAAGATTCTGAAGGGATAATAAAAAGATCCATCCAGATTTTTAGCGGGCAATTAGACTTTGACGACTACCGCTATCTTCTGAACAAAAAGTAAATCGTATCAATTTCAGCTGAATTTAGCTTTTTATCATCTTTTTCTTCCGAAGAAGGAGAGGACAGAATTTCTTTTGCCTTTCAGAAAATATCACCTCTTAAAGAAAAAACAGTCATGCCTGAAAAACGGCAATTTTCGACCTGCTTTTCAAACAGCCCCACAAGGTTTTTAAAAACTTGCAGGAGGTGAAATCGTCTGGTTCAGTAAACTCTCATCAGACTTTGTTATATTAATTGTTCAAAATACTATTTTATGGAATTTTTAGTCCGTGAGGCCACCAAAGAAGATATGCCACAAGTGTTGGAGTTAATAAACGAACTGGCAGTTTTCGAAAAAGAACCCGACGCTGTAATTATAGATGCTGAAGATCTTAAACGCGATGGCTTTGGTAAAAATCCTTTATTTACCTGTTTTGTTGCCGAAGTTGAAGGTAAAATTGAAGGGATGGCACTCCTCTATTTTAGATATTCTACCTGGAAAGGGAAGACTGTTCACCTGGAAGACCTTATTGTGAGGGAAGAATATCGCGGTAAAGGACTGGGAAGTGCCCTTTACAGTAAAGTAATTGCTTTTGCGCAAGAAGAAGGTGTGAAACGTACTGAATGGGTGGTGCTGGACTGGAACAAAAATGCCGTGGATTTTTATGAACGCAGCGGGGCGACTGTTTTTCGGGATTGGTGGACCGTGCAAATGGATGAAGGCCAAATGAAGAAGTTTTTGAGTAAAACCACCGGAAACTAAGCTCAATATCTGTCTTCTGTAAAAATCTATTCCTATTTTTGTATAAAACCGCCAATACTATGGATTATAAAATACGCGAAGCACGAAAAGAAGATATGGCAGCCGTTCTTGAATTAATTAAGGAACTTGCCGCTTACGAAAATTCTTCAGGTGAAGTAGAAATAGAGATAGAGGATCTTGAAAAGGAAGGGTTCGAAGAAGGCAATTTCAAATGTTTTGTCGCAGATGTAGATGGAAAAATTGAAGGAATGGCATTGGTCTATTTCAGATTTTCTACCTGGAAGGGCAGAACCGTACACCTGGAAGACCTTATTGTGAGGGAATCTATGAGAGGAACCGGCCTGGGAGGAGCGCTTTACCAAAGAGTTGTGGAATACGGCTATGACAATGGTGTAAGAAGGGTTGAATGGGTGGTTTCTGAAGGTAATAAAAACGCCATTGAATTTTACGAAAATACCGGCGCCGATATTAAGAAAAACTGGTACACCGTGCACATGGGAGAAACCGGAATCAGGAAAAACCTCAAAAAAAGGAAATGAAAATTTTCAAGTTTGGGGGAGCTTCTATAAAAGATGCCGAAGGGGTTAAAAACGTCTACCACGTCCTGCAAAAGTCAGGAAACAAAAACCAACTTGTGGTAATTTCTGCAATGGGAAAAACAACAAATTCCCTGGAAGAGGTGGTAGCGGCATACCTCAAAAATGGCAATTTTCGTGCTCCATTATCTGTTGTAAAGGAATACCATCAGAAAATTGTAAGCGAATTATTTCAGAATCCAACTGCTTCGGTATTTGATAAAATTGAAGCTTTTTTTACCGATCTGGAAAATTTCCTCGCCCATAATAAATCTACCAAATACGATTTTGTTTACGACCAGGTGGTGAGTTATGGCGAATTGATTTCTACCACGGTTGTAAGTGAATTTTTAAAACTTTCAGGACTTGCGAATAACTGGCTGGATGCCCGCAACCTGATAAAAACCGATGCTACTTACCGGGACGCACAGGTAAACTGGGAAGAAACGCAGGAGGAAATTCCGAAGAAAATAAAGAGAGATGAGCTTAATTTAACGCAAGGCTTTATAGCTTCAGATCCCAACAATTTCACCACTACTTTAGGAAGGGAAGGAAGCGATTATACTGCTGCCATTTTCGCCTATTGCTTAAATGCCGAGAGTGTTACAATTTGGAAAGATGTACCCGGGGTTTTAAATGGCGATCCAAGGATTTTTAAAAAAACGCAGTTGCTGGAACAAATTTCTTATGAAGAAGCCATTGAGCTCGCTTTTTACGGCGCTTCGGTAATTCATCCAAAAACCTTACAGCCGCTACAGCGAAAGGAAATTCCGCTGTATGTAAAATCCTTTTTAAACCCGGAAGATCCCGGGACTGCGGTGAGCAGAGGGCAAAACATTATCCCGCTAATTCCTTGTTTTATTGTAAAGAAAAATCAGGTGTTGATCTCCCTTTCTTCGCTGGATTTTTCATTTATGGTAGAAGAAAACATCAGCGAAATCTTCAGGATTTTTCACCAATATCAGATTAAAGTAGATCTTATTCAGAATTCTGCTATTAGCTTTTCAGTTTGTGTTGATAATAAATTTAATAACCTGGAAAAACTTATTCAGCATTTAAAGGCCCGGTACAAAGTTAATTTCACTACCGGAGTTTCCCTGTACACCATTCGGCATTTTACAGACGCTGCCGTAAAAACTCTGGAAAAAGATAAGAAAGTACTTTTAAAGCAGGTGGCTCAAAATACGGTACAGCTTGTTACTACAGAATAGAAGATGTCATCTAAAGATTCATATTTAGCGAAGTAATTCGCTTTAATATGAAGGTTGTAAACTTAAAAGGAGTGGCCACGGTTATGAGCTCCGAAATATTTCAGATTCCCGGCACTTCTCCCGGCTGGGTAACTTCAGGACTTACGGGAACAGGGAAAAAATTGAAATAAGAGGTAGCAACTCCATGCTTGTTAATTTCATGTTATTCTAAGCTTCTACTTAGGAGAGCCCCTTTTTCATTATTACCTTAACAGACACAAAAATTTAAACAAAAATGGAGAATATACTTATAGCCGGAGCTAACGGCCAAACAGGAAAAAGAGTTGTGGAAATTCTTAATAATACAGAGAATTTTTCCCCTGTGGCATTGATCAGAAAAGAGGAACAAAAGCAGATTTTTGAAGATATGGAAGTAGAAAGTATACTTGCAGATCTTGAAGGAGATGTAGACCATACCATGCAGGGAATAGACAAAGTTATCTTTGCTGCAGGATCTGGTGGACATACCGGTCCAGATAAAACCACGGCAGTAGACCAAAATGGAGCAATAAAACTTATTGATGCCGCCAAAAATGCCAACGTTAAGAAGTTTATCATGCTAAGCGCGATGGGCACAGATACTCCTGAAAAATTTGGAGACCTTGAACATTATCTGAAAGCTAAGAAAACCGCAGATGATCATTTAAGGGAAAGCGGAATTCCTTTTACTATTGTTCAGCCGGGAGCGCTTACAGATGACATGGGCCTTGCAAAAGTAAAACTTGCTGAAAAGCTTAATGAGCAGGGAGAGATTTCCCGGGATGATGTCGCTTTTTTACTGGTAATGAGCCTTGCAGATCCTTTGATGAAAAATATATCTTTTGAAGCCATTGAAGGGCAGGAATCTATTAAGTCTGCAATGATTGAATTGAGTAAACTAGGATAAAAATATTCTAAATTTATAATTTAAGGCTGCTCAAATGGGCAGCCTTCTTTTTATCTACACCAATATTTATAAGGTTCTTGAAGCAAAGAAGCACCCATTTTCTTTTTCCTTAAAAAAAGTTACAATCCTCATAAACTCTGTTAAGCGTATGTCACTCATTTACATTTAGTTGTACATTAAATAAAAATTGTAAAACTAAATTATTTGAAAAATGAAAAGATTGTTACCTATCGCTCTTCAAAGGAGCATTTTAAGAACCTCAATGAGTTTTTTATTACCACTTGTACTCCTGAATTTTACAGGATTATCAGCACAGGAAAAAATGATGACAGGACCTGAAGTGACTGCATCAAACCCTATGGAAATTATGCCGAAGGGAGAGGCTCCGGACTGGGCTCCAAATATTGATCCGCAAATGCTGGCTGTTTTAGAGCAATTTAAAGCTTTTGAAATGCCAAAACCGGTTGAAATGAGTGCATTTCAGCTTAGGAATGCAAAGCTACCTGCAGGAGCTGTTATGGCTCTTCTCGCTAAATCAGGAATGTCAGCCAAAGAACCTAAGGTTGATATTTCCCACAAAATTCTTGATGTTGGCCCGGAAGAAGGTATACTAGTACGCATCTATAAGCCGGTGGAAATGAATCCCGGAGAAGAACTACCCGTCATTGTATATTATCACGGTGGTGGCTGGGTGATAGCCGATCTTGACACCTACGAACCATCTGCAAAAGCCCTTGCTGCAAAGGCCGGTGCTATCGTAGTTTCTGTGGCTTACAGACAGGCACCGCAATTTACCTTTCCAACTGCTCATGATGATGCTTTTGCTGCCTATAAATGGGTAGTGGAAAATACTTCGGAAATTGGAGGAGATGAAAACAATATTGCAACTGCCGGAGAAAGCGCCGGAGGAAACCTGGCTGTAGCTATTCCTATTATGGCTAAAGAGCAAAACGTGAAATTACCCGTACACATCTTATCGGTCTATCCCATAGCAGATGGCGACGTACAATCTCCATCTTATGATGAATATGAAAATGCTTCACCCCTCAACCGTCCTTTTATGGAGTGGTTTTTCGAAAAATATTCTCCTAATCAGGAATCAAAAAGCGATCCTCTTATAAGCCTTATTGACGCTGATTTAGAGGGACTACCAACAACTACTATTATAAATGCACAACTTGATCCTTTGGAGCATGAAGGAGGCGAACTTGCTGAAAAAATGGAACAAGCCGGTATTGACGTAGAACGTGAAGTTTACCAGGGAGTGACGCATGAATTCTTTGGAATGGCAGCCGTGCTGGAACAGGCTGTGGAAGCACAAAAATTTGCCACCGACCGGCTTAAAGAAAGCTTTGGTACTAATTAAAAAAAGGTGTTTTTTGTTAGAGAGGAAGCTGTCTCAACTTAATAGATTGAGACAGCTTTTTGTTTACATAATAGCTTGGCCAGCTTCAGCTCCAATGCCGAAAATGGCAATTTTCGGACAACTTTCTTCAGTTAAAGAAAAGCTTTATCGTTAGGCTCCCAAAGCTCAATTTTATTTCCTTCAGGATCCATAATCCAGCCGAATTTTCCTTCTTCGGCATTCTCAATCTTATCAAATACCTCAACTCCCTCATCTTTTAGCACCTTCAACAACTCTTCCAGGTTTTCTACCCGATAGTTCATCATAAAATCCTTTTCCGAAGGTTTAAAATGGCTTGTATCTTCTTTAAAAGGGCTCCACTGTGTAGAACAGTCGTTCCCTTCAGCATCTTTCCACCAGAAAGTACAACCCCATTGATCTGTATTTAGGCCAAGATGCTTCTTATACCAATCCTTTATTGCATTGGGATCTTTGGTTTTAAAGAACACACCACCTATTCCTGTAACCCTGTTTTTCATATAAACCTTTTAAAAATCTGTGCGAAGAGGAGCCTCCTTCTGCTCTTCCCCCAGTCCGAATTTAGAAGTAATTTTAGAGGCAATTACACTAGCCAGTCGCTTGTGCGATTCCACCGTCCATCCGGCCACATGCGGACTAAGGATCACGTTAGGAAGAAACATTAATTCGCGCATGGCTTCCGGTAATGGTTCTGCCGCGCTTATCGCAACGTTCTTTTTATTGGCAAAAAGACTTTCAAAAGATGCTTTTTCATATTCCAGCACATCCAGACCGGCACCAAGGACACGGCCATCTTTTATAGCAGCCACCAAATCTTCAGTCACCACATTTTTTCCCCTCGCAGTATTAATAAACCAGAAAGGCTTTTTAAATTTTCCGATAAATTCATTGTTAACCATTTGATGGGTTTCTTCTGTCCAGGGTGTATGCAGGCTTACTACATCTACCTTTTCATAAAATTCATCAAGATCTACCTGCCGCACATTTTTATCGCCCACATTTTCTTTAATATCATAGCAAAGCACCTCAGCATCAAACCCGCGCAATTTTTTGGCAAAAGCTTTTCCCATATTTCCGTAACCTATAATCCCCACTGTTCTACCATCCAGTTCTATCCCGCGGTTTTCTTCCCGGTGCCATAGTCCTTCTTTCACTTCTTTATCGGCCTTATTCAATTTATTGAAGAGGGAAAGCAGCATTCCCAGCGTGTGTTCTCCCACAGCATTCATGTTACCTTCGGGCGCAGAAAACAGCGTTATCCCGTTTTTTTCAGCATAAGGAACGTCTATATTTTCGAGTCCGGCGCCTACCCTGGCTATAAATTTCAGATTTGGGGCTGCGTCTATAAATTCTTTATCTATGGTATACCGGCTCCTTATTACAATTCCATCATACAAATGTTGATTTTGCAAAGTCTCTTCCCGGCTTTGCTCATAAGCTTCGATGTTGTGATGTCCTGCTTCGGCAAGTTTTTTAAGTAATATTGGGTGATTGGTATCTGCGTGTAGAATAATCATGGTCAGTTATTTAGATTTCATCTATTGTTTAACTTTTGTTTACCGATCTGAGAAATGATTAAAACTCATTTCAGATTGATAACTTACAAAGTTAAAGAATGATTTTAATTAAGAAAATTAGTGGCGGTCTGTTCTACTTTTAAAACCTAATACCAATCAACAAAAGATAAGCATTAGCTGCGCTGCAAGAATTAAATTTTTAAATCAAGAGCTTCCTGCAAGCCAAGTGAGCTTTGAAGTCCCGAGTGGCCTGAACTCTTATTTATTCTTGCATTATTAGATATGTTTTAACTCAATACCACTATTTAACAGGTTAAAAGGCTATTTACTGGTTTTACTTTATGAACCCATTTTCCCTTGCATGTGCTACAGCTTCTTCAGAAGAATTGACCATTAATAAAGGTGTGGAATCAAAATTATCAATTACACTCCGCACCCTTTCCATCTGCCGTTTATGCTTTACACTCCGTAGATAAATCGCAAGGATCCTGTCGGAATACTGGGCAGCAATTTCGGTGTAAATAGAAGCGTCGTGCTCCCCGCTGTCTCCAATGAGTATAAACTTTAGATCGGGATAGGTCTTTAGAATATTGGCAATTTCCTTTTGCTTATGAGGCTTTTCCGGTTTTGTGGTCCTGTCGAAAGGTGTACGGAAATCCCGAAGTAAGAGTGGACCTTTGGGAAATCCATTGTGGTCTAGGAAAAGCTTCAAATATTCATACATATTCCACGGACTATTACTCAGGTAAAACATCGGATTCTGATTTTTTCCGGTCTTTCCGTGGTGCAACTTCTGGTAAAGATCTGGCGCACCTTTTAACGGGATACGCTTATAGGCGTTGGTAAGTAAAGAATTTTTCAGCAACCGCCATTTTAAAAAAGAAGTAACGCCTGTGTGCAAAATCGTATCGTCAATATCACTAATCACTCCATATTCGGCATCTGCAGGCGGTACAAGGAATTCTCCCTTAAAATGATCTTCCAGCATTTTTGTCTTTGGTGAAATTTCACCTTTGTAATGCAGCTGGTAATCGATCCAGCCTTCTTCGTCGGCATTTTCTGCTACATTTTCCTGCAAAGTCTTATCGAATAGAAAATATCCCTCCCCGTTGGTTTTATGACTTAGCTTTATCTTCCCCGGAATTATAAGTTCAACCTCAGAATCGGGAATTTCAAAACTATCAAACTGTTTCCAGGTGTTTTTTGCGGTATTCAGGAAAGACTGGTCCTGAACAATTTTTAGCGGCTCGTTATCCAGCGCCCTACCAAAGACATACAGTCGGGAATAGGTCCCATAGCTGCGGTAGGGTATTAAAAGTACCTGCTCTAGGTTTCGGTATCTTCCTATAAATTTCTTTAGACGTTTAAACATTGTAAGCGGTTCTATTCATATTAATAATACTACAAAAAAGCCGATGCCGAAAATTGCCAATTTTCGTGCTTCATGTATTCAGGCGTTCCAAAGCTTCCCCCATATCTATTCCAGATTTGAGCACACCAGCAAACAAATCCCCTTTCCGCTCTATTCTTTCCGGCATAGTTTTAATATTAAAGTCTGATAATTGCAATCCAGGCTTCACCTCCTTCCAAAGGAGCGGGGCAGAGACTGTTGCGCCGGATTTTGGACGTGCACAATAAGGAGCGGCGAGGGTTTGCCCTCTTCTATTCTGAAGGTAATCGAGGTAAATTTTTCCTTTCCGCTTTCTTACATTACGTTCCATCGTGGTAATTTCCGGCAACATTTCATTGATAAAGTAACAGAGCAGTTTTGTAAAATCCCTGCCTTCTTCGTAGGTATAAAGCGCACCCAACGGGATATATACATGAATCCCACTGGAACCGGAAGTTTTACAATAACCTTCTATCCCTGCTTTTTCCAGCACCACTTTTGCTGCCTGTGCTACTTCAATAACCTCTTCAAACGTATTTTTTTCTGAAGGATCTATATCAATAACCGTAAAATCTGGTTTTTCAAGGTTTTGAATACGCGAACTCCAGGGATTAATTTCTATACAGCCCAGATTTGCCATATAAAGCAAGGTGGCCTCTTTTTGGCAAAGCATATATTCAATATCCTTTTCTGAAGATTTTGAATGGATTTTAGTGGTTTCAACCCAATCTGGTAAAATACCTTCGTTGTCTTTTTGGTAAAAGCCATCCTGATTTATTCCGTTGGGATGCCGGTGGAGGTTTTGCGGACGGTCGATTAAATACGGAAGAATAACTTCTGAAATATTTAGATAGTAATCTATAAGATCGTATTTAGTAAAACCCGACTCCGGCCAGTAAACTTTTTCCAGGTTTGTAAACGGAACCTGGATTCCTCCAATTTCTAAGTGCCCTGCTTTGGAGGAGGCTGAGCCTGAAGTAGCAGTAGCTTCAGAATTGCCTTCTGTTGGTGTTGGTTTATCAACTACTGTTTCTCCGGTGATCTCAGGAATATTTTTGTCATCCCGCAGCCCTTTAAAAACCGGGTGGCGCATGTTTCCGCTTTTGGTCCATTCAGTAAATTGTACTTCACAGATTAAGTCAGGTTTGATCCAGTTTGGTTTACGCCCCTTTAAATTTATTTTTTTTCCGAAGGGGTTTTTATCAATTTCCCGCTCCTTAAACATTTTAAGCAGTTCTCTCTGCTTTGAAGCAGAAAAACCCGATCCACAATTGCCGATATAGGTAAGCTTTTCCTCTTTAAACATTCCTAAAATAAGCGAACCAAAACTTCCACTTTCAGAATCTGTATAGCCGCAAATAATAGCTTCGGTACTTTCTATAGCTTTTATCTTGAGCCATTTTTCACTACGATATCCCGGGGAATACGTAGAATCTGCCTTTTTCGCTATCACACCTTCCATCCCCGCATCTATGGCTCTCTTGTAAAAAGTACTTCCCATACCTTCCATATGTTCACAGTAATAGGTATGGTAAGTATCTTCTATCACTTCTTCTATAAGGGATTTCCGTTGCACAAGCGGTAATTCCATCATACTCAGCCCATTTAAGAACAACATATCAAAGACGTAAAACCGTAATTCCCCTAATGTAGTTTCATCGTAATTCTGCAACTTCTGAAAGTCTGGGATGCCTTTTTTATCTACCACCACAACTTCACCGTCCAGGATGACATTATGGGAAATTTGCTCTAGGTCACGCACCAGCCTGGAAAACTTTTGGTTATAGGAAATTCCGTTCCTGGAATACAACTCCACCTCGCCATCTTTTATATTCGCAATCATGCGATAACCATCCCATTTTAATTCATAAATCCAGTCGGGATCGTTAAAAATAGATTTTGTAGTGGTGGCCATCATTGGTTTGATGACCTCGGTAGGCTGGAGGGTTTTCACTTTAGGTTCCGGTTGTTTTTTTTCTGCTGAAGAAAAAGTATATTCTTCGGCATCGTAGAAAGAATCAATAGAAAAATCATCTTTCTTTTTAATAAGCAGCCATTGATTTCCCTCTCCCCGTCCTGTTCTCACAAGCGCAAAGGTGCCCATAATTTTTTTTCCGAAGAATTCAAGTTTAAGATCACCCTTTTCCAGTTGTACGGCCAATTGCTTATTATTAACACCACCAGCTTCCCTGTAAACGCCCTCATCCCAGATATCCATTACCCCGGATCCATAATTGCCTTTGGGAATGGTGCCATGGAAAGTTAGATATTGCAGAGGATGATCTTCGGTTTGGATTGCGAGCCGCTTGTCTCCGGGATTCATGGAAGGACCTTTGGGAACAGCCCAACTTTTGAGGGTCCCTTCTAGTTCCAGCCTTAAGTCATAATGTAACCGGCTGGCCTGGTGCCGCTGGATAACGAACCTTAGCTGCCCATTATTAGTGGAGATTGAACCTTTGGGCTCTGGGGTGGTTTCAAAGTTTCTCTTTTTAAAATATTCCTCTAAGCCCATCAGGAAGCTTTACCTTTCTTTTTATCCAAACTTGCTTTAAGTTGAGCCATAAGATCTTTTGCAGGAGTTGGTTTGCTTTCAAACTTCTCTGCTTCCGAAACTTTTCCGGCAGATTTGGAATCGATGATCTTCATTAGCTGATCATTGTAAATATCCTTGAATTTCTCGAAACTAAAGTCGGTCGTATATTGTTCGATAAGCGAAACAGCCATATCCACTTCCTTTTTTTCGACTTTGGTTTTGGGTAACTTCAGCTCTCCAGGATCTCGTATTTCATCAGAAAAACGGATTACATGAAGCACGAGTGCATCTTTATAAACTCCAACCAGGCTAAGATGTTCCTTTTGCCTCATCACAAAAGTTGCCACCCCCAGCTTTTTAGTCTTCTTCAAAGCGTTGCGCAGTAAATTATAAGATTTTCCTCCTTCTTTTTGCGGCTCAAGGAAATATGGCTTTTTAAAAAGAACGTCTGCTACTTCTTTTTCTTCGATAAATTCTTCAATATCTATTGTCTTGCTTTTCTTCATATTAGCGTTTTCAAAATCTTCCTTTTCCAACACCACATATTTTTCGCCCTGCTTATATCCCTTTACAATATCCTTCCATTCCACTTCCTTTCCTGTATCTTCGTTTACTCTTTTGTAGCGAATACGGGCATTATCGTGTCTGTCTAACATATCCAGGTCTATTTTTTTATCTTCAGAACCAGAATACATTTTAATAGGGATAGACACTAAACCAAAACTTATTGAACCGTTCCAGATGGACCTCATATATTTAAAATTATGTTAGTAAATAATTTCTACAGAATGAAATAATTTTCTTCGGAATTATTCCTGAAGCAATACCGGCAACGAAATATTCTTCTTACAGGAAAATTGAAGAACAAATTAGGAAACAGGAAAATTCGTGCCCACCTTTTTGTTAAAGATTGCAGACACTTTACGAATTCCGAAGGGCTTTTATTAGTTCCTTTTTACTCATTTTACTCCTTCCCTCTACTCCTACTTTTTTGGCTTCTTCATACAAATTTTCTTTACTCCTTTCTTCATATTTATCTGCCTTACCACCTTTTTTGCCAGAGTTTGGATCGTTCGCAATACGTGCAGCTTTTGTTTTGCTCATCCCTTTGTCACGTAACTTTTCATACTGTTCATCATTTTTAATCTGTGGTCCATGATTTTTAGCCATAACGAATAAATTAAAAGTTAGACTAATAAAGCTACAACAAAAGCCTGTTCTACTTAAACAAAATCAACGGATTAACGCTGTTTTAACTCCGCTTAAAATCAATAATATCAGCTGCTAATTAAAGAAAAGAGTAGTAATAACAAATCCCTTAAACAAACCTAAAAATAAGTTAAAAAAGCATTTGCGTTAATCTCATTTTTTGACATATCCTAAATTTATAGTACAAATCTTTATATATAATGAAATTAAAGAAGAAAATATTATTAATAGAACTGCTAGAGGAGCTAAGATCCGAAAATCTGGTAAACTGTATGTTTTACCAGAATGCTTACATATCTTGTGATAAGATCTACAAGAAGAATATCTTCCTGCGTCTTTGTAAGCAGAAGGAAGTATTTACTAAAGACCTGGAAGAGCTTATTAAAGAACTACAAAAAGAGGTCCATGCCCTGAGTCATAATAACATTCCCAACTTTATTAGTCCTAAAAAGATAAGGAACAGTTCCCCTGCATTTAAGATTAATAACAAGCGAAATTTTTATGAATGTTTTAAACGCGAAAGCACCAGCTATAAAAAATATATGGAATGCCTGGCCAAAGCTACTGATGGCAAAATAAGAGAAAAACTTATGTCTCACCGGCATAAAATTTACCTTACTATTAGCGAAATGAATATTATGGGAATTAAAAAATACCCCATTGGATCTATATAAACAGCTTCCAGAACTCCCTGTCTTTTGAGCACAGGAAGTCCTGAAAGCTATATCCCCAACAAAGCCTCAAGAAGATTCTATTTCAGCTCAGTAGCTCCTTCTTTGGAGTGCTTAACATCCATCCCCACTTTTTTCTCTCTCATTTCATCGGGAACCTGTTGTCCCACAGCCCCTTTTCCTATAGTAATACCGCCGTCTACAGAATAGACAGATCCTGTAACGTACGAAGCCTCATCTGAAGCCAGGAACAAGTATATATTTGCAACTTCTTCCACAGTACCGCGCCTGCCCATAGGAGTCGCATTTACCATCGTTTTTTCCATCTCTTCGTCCATAGGACCGGTCTCCTTGTGAGTCCATGCAGTATCTACTGCTCCCGGAGCAACAATATTTGCCCTCACACCATTTTTTGCCTGTTCCCCGGCAATTCCCTTGGTAAAAGAATGGTTAAAGCCTTTAGTCCCGCCGTAAACTGCTACTTCCGGAATACCGAGGATAGCCGATTCTGATCCTGCAGTAACAATATTCCCTTTTGTTTTTTGCAGTTCCGGCAAGGCATATTTGGTAAACATGAATGTAGTGCGGACGTTGTTCTTTATAAGATTGTCAAATGCCTCCACAGAGAATTCATCTGCAGTATTGCTTTCAGGGAAAACACCCGCATTATTAATAAGAATATCCAGTTTTTGCCATTTATCGATAACAAGTTTAATCGCCTCCTTTACATTTTCTTCGGAAGAAATATCTTTGTGAAAAGCCAAAGCTTCACCTCCTTTTTCTTCAATTTCTTTCACCACTGCATCCACCGGATTATCCGGAAGGCCTATAATAAGCACTTTAGCGCCCTCGGCACAAAAACGTTTTGCTATAGCTTCACCGATTCCTGTGGCACCACCCGTTACAATTGCTGTTTTCTCACTTAATCTTCCCATAGTTTTCTTTTTTAGTCTGGTTAATAAATATTCAGACTGAAATTACCACTTCAGATTTAAAATTTTAAATAAAAAAGGGTGATTATAATAAGTTTAAGAATTTGACTGTTCCTTCTTTTTTTTCGAAACAAAAAAGTAAA
>NZ_JAVRHP010000082.1:0-14454 GCF_031846505.1 Autumnicola edwardsiae | reverse complement strand
GTGAGAAAGGTAATAACCTCAAGAATCTATAACTATGGAAACTTTTAAAATTCATACAAAAAATAAAGAGGAATCGAAGGCCGTAAAAGCAGTGCTAAAGGCCTTAAAAATTCCTTTTGAATCTATAGAGGAGAGCCCTTACAAATCCAAATTTGTAGATAAGATCAAGAGAAGTGAGGCTGAAGCCAGAGAAGGGAAGCTAAAAACAATTAAAACAGAAGATTTGTGGAAATAGCCTATACTCCTAAAGCAGTAAAGGATATTTCTTATTGGAAAAAAATCGGTGATAAATCCATTCAGGGTAAAATATTAAACCTTATTGCATCTATGGAGAAAACACCCTTTTCCGGGATCGGTAAACCGGAAGCTCTTAAACATGAGCTTACTGGATACATCGGATAATCTATAAAGTCTTTGCGGCACATATTGAAATCTATTCCCTAAGAGGACATTATGAAAACTTCTAAGAAAGATCCTCCTTCATTTTCTCTATAAGTTCGTCAGTGGTTTCGAACATCACAAATTCCCCGTCTTTTATATAAGAAATCTGCCCGGTTTCCTCGCTCACTACAAGTGCAAGCGCATCGGTTTTTTCAGTGATACCAACAGCGGCACGGTGGCGCAAACCAAAACGAAGCGGGATGGACCTGTCGTTGGAAACCGGAAGGATCACCCGGGTTGCCGTAATTTTGTTGTCTTCAATAACAATCGCGCCGTCATGAAGTGTGCTGTTTTTATAGAAAATTGACTGTAGTATGGGCTTATTAAGTTTGATGTCCATATCATCACCAGAATTCTTTACAAAGTCCAGGCTGGTACTTTTTTGAATCACAATTAAGGCACCGGTAAGACTTTTACCCATCGCTTCACAGGCCTTTACGATAGCTTCTACATTGGTGCTTGTTTCGTCATCCTCCCTGGAAAAACGCCAGCTTCTAAAAATCCTGTTATTATGAGTGAAATTTGTGGAACCAATCATAAGCAAAAACTTCCTTATTTCCTGCTGAAAAACTACAATAAGGGCGAACATTCCCACTCCAATAAATTCTCCCAGCACATTGCTTAAAAGTTCCATTTGAAGAAGCTGGGTAAGCCACCAGCCCAGATAAATAATCACAATGCCCAGAAAAATATTTACCGCGACCGTCCCTCTAACAAGTTTGTACAAATAATAGAGCAGGAGTGCCACAAAAACAATATCTACGATATCGAGAATACGAAGATCAAGAATGTTCAATTTTGTTTGGGTTTTTGTAAAAATATGAAATATACAATTACTTTTCTATGCGCGCGACCAATTTCACACATTCGGCGGCTTCTTTTACATCATGAACCCGTAAAATATTTGCTCCTTTTTGAAGAGAAATGGTATTTAGAACTGTTGTCCCGTTTAAAGCATGTGCTGCAGTGGTATTAAAGGTCTTGTAGATTAGTGATTTTCTGGAGAGACCTGCCAAAATTGGTAATTTAAGCATTTTAAAGGCTTCCAGATTGGATAATAAATCGAAATTCTGCTGAATATTCTTCGCAAAACCGAATCCGGGGTCAATAATGAGATCATTTATGCCTAAATCACGTGCTTTTTTCACTTTTTCTGACAAATAGAACAGAATTTCCTGTATCAGATCGTCATATTGGTTCATTTCCTTCATGTTTTGCGGTGTCCCCTTCATATGCATCATAATATAAGGCACCTGAAATTTGGCAATTATCGGCATCATATCATCATCAAGGCTTCCGGCAGAAATATCGTTAATGATATGGGCGCCTGCCTCAATGGCTTTTTCGGCTACTTTACTGCGGAAGGTGTCTATGGAAAGGATCGCATCGGGAAAATTCTTCAGAATTAGTTCAATTACCGGAATTACGCGTTTAATTTCAGCTTGAGCTGAAATATCTTCGGCTCCGGGGCGGCTGCTGTAACCTCCAATATCAAGAAAATCTGCACCTTCAGCTAACATTTGCGCTGCTTTCTTCAGAATATCATTTTCGGTTTCGGTACGGCTTCCGGAGAAAAACGAGTCGGGCGTAATATTAATAATGCCCATAATTTTAGGTTCTGAAAGGTCGATGAGGTTTCCCCTGCAGTTTATTGTCATTTTTATATATTTAGCCTGTGTAGGACGGAATGAAATTAACTTTGACTAATCGGAATATTTGCCCGAAATTTACGCAAATTACTACTCTTTTATGCAGGATACTTCGAAACAATATGATGAGGTGGTGGAAACCTGCCGCAGCCTTTTCGCGAATAAAATGAAAGATTACGGAAGTGCCTGGCGCATTTTGAGATTGCCTTCTCTTACAGACCAGATTTTTATAAAGGCACAGCGGATTAGGAAACTTCAGGAAAACGAGGTGCGCAAAGTAGATGAAGACGAAAAATCTGAATTTATCGGGATTATAAATTACTCCGTTATGGCCCTTGTTCAGTTAGAAAAAGGAATTGCAGAGCAACCCGATTTGGAAGCTGATGAAGCTGCTGTCTTATACGATGAAAAAATTTCGGAAACCAAGGCTTTAATGATGAACAAGAACCACGATTATGGCGAGGCCTGGCGTGATATGCGCATTAGTTCCCTCACAGATCTTATTCTGCAAAAGCTGCTAAGGGTCAAACAAATTGAGGATAATAAAGGAAAAACGCTGGTGAGCGAAGGTATAGATGCCAATTACCAGGATATGATTAATTACTCGGTTTTTGCACTTATTTTGATGCAGGAAGCGGAGTAGCATAAAAAGCAAATTACATGAAATTATTAGTGGGAATCGCCCGGGTGGTGGTAGGTGTTTTATTCATTTTTTCTGGATTTATAAAACTTAATGATCCCGTTGGGTTCTCTTTTAAATTGCAGGAATATTTTAGTCAGGGTGTTTTAAACATCGAAGTCCTTATTCCATTTGCGCTGGTTATTGCGATCCTTCTTGTGGTTTTTGAGCTTGTGTTGGGAATTATGCTGCTTATAGGCTATCTGCCGAAATTTACGACCTGGAGCCTGCTCCTTATGATTGTCTTTTTTACGTTTCTGACTTTTTATTCGGCATACTTTAATAAAGTAACCGATTGTGGTTGCTTTGGAGATGCTATTCCGTTAACTCCGTGGCAGTCTTTTATAAAAGATGTGATCCTGCTTGTCCTTATTGTATTCTTATTTGTTAAACGCAAATTGATAACACCAGTTTTTGCGCCGGCATCACATAGGTGGATCATTTTTCTTTCATTTATGCTGAGTTTTATTTTCTGTTATTATGTGTTGATGCACCTCCCGGTTTTTGATTTTAGGGCTTATAAAATTGGTGCGAATATTCAGGAAGGAATGGAAGTTCCTGAAGGTGCCCCGGAGGCTATTTATGAGTATAACTGGAAATTTCTTCATGAGGGAGAAGAGGTGATCATTACTACCAATGGGCAATATCCGCAGCAGGAAGGCGAATTTATTGAGGTGGAAACAGAAATTATACAGGAAGGTTACGAGCCGCCAATCCATGATTTTTATATTCAGAAGGACGGGGAAAATTTTACTTCGGAAATACTGGAAGCAGAAAAGGTCTTTTTTATAGTAGCTTATAACCTTAGAAGTACTGAACAGGACGGATACGCAGCCGTGAAGCAGCTAAGTGAAGAGGCTTTGGGGAAAGGTTACAAAGTTGTGGGAGTGACTTCGTCTGGAGAAGAACTTCAGCAGCAAATAATTGAAAAATATGAACTGAACTTTGAGTTCTATCAGGGAGACGAGACCGCATTAAAAACCATTGTACGTTCCAATCCCGGGCTGTTGGTTTTACGAAAAGGTACAATTACTCAAAAGAAGCACTGGTTTGATGCGGCTGATGTGGATTTATAAATCAAATGCAAATTCTGATAAAAAATTGATAAAAAACATTGCTTAAATGCAAAGCCTTGTGCTTATGTTTTTTGTTATCGATATATTTGTGAAATTCAGCAAAACTGAAGAAAAAACCAAGTGAAATTTTATCCTGAAAGGATCCAACCAAAATATTATGAGAAAACAAATAGTAGCAGGAAACTGGAAAATGAATAACGATCTTGCCGAAACGCAGGAACTTCTTTCCCACATTAAAATGCAATTGGTTAAAGAACCTGAAGCAGAAGTTATGGTCGCTCCTTCTTTTACCAACCTTTACAGCACGTTTGAAGCTCTAAAAGATACACCTATAAAAGTGGCGGCACAGAATATGCATCAAAGTAAGAGCGGTGCTTTTACTGGAGAAATTTCTGCATCTATGCTTAAAAGTATTGGTGTTACCACAGTTATTTTAGGGCATAGTGAGCGTAGAGCACATTTTCATGAAACGAATGAAATTCTTGCAGAGAAAGTGAATACGGCTATAGAGAATGATATGGAAGTGATTTTCTGCTTTGGGGAGGAACTTCAGGATCGTAAAGGTGAGAAGCATTTTGAGGTGGTAGAAAAGCAACTTAAGGAAAGCCTTTACCAGATTTCTGAAGATGCGTGGAGCAAAATCATCCTGGCTTATGAGCCTGTTTGGGCAATTGGTACAGGAGAGACTGCTTCTCCGGAACAGGCACAGGAAATGCACGCTTTTATAAGAAAAAATATTGCTGAAAACTTTAGTGAAGAAATTGCAGAAAATGTTTCTATTCTTTACGGCGGAAGTGTAAAACCGAATAATGCAAAAGAAATTTTTGCCAAGAAAGACGTAGATGGCGGACTTATTGGCGGAGCTAGCCTTAAGGCCACTGATTTTATTGCACTGGTAAACTCCTTCTAAATGGCATCAAATTATCTTGAATTCATATTCACAACAGACCCTGTCCAGCCCGCTTCAGAAATTCTGATAGCCGAGCTGGGCTATCTTGGATTCGAGAGTTTTGTTGAAAATGAAGACGGAGTTACAGCTTATATTCCTTCAGAAGAATTTGAAGAGGACCTTTTTGCAGGAGTTCATATTTTACATTCAGATGAATTTCAGATTACATATTCCCGTGAGGAAATTGAGCGGGTAAACTGGAATGAAGAATGGGAAAAGAATTTTAGTCCGATAATCGTGGATGATATTTGCAGTGTTCGGGCACCTTTTCATCCAAAGCCTGATACGGATTATGATATTGTAATTGAGCCAAAAATGTCATTTGGGACGGGACATCATGCGACCACGCATATGATGATTAAGCTTATCCTAGAGAATGAATGGAAAGGAAAATCTGTTCTTGATATGGGCTGCGGCACTGGGGTACTGGCTATTCTGGCGGCTATGAAAGGGGCAGAAAAAATTGAAGCAAGAGATATTGATAATTGGTGTTACCTGAATACGCTGGAGAATATACAGCGCAACGATTGTGAGCATATAGATGTTGAGGAAGGCGGGGCAGAGCTTCTGGAAGGAAAAAAATATGACAGCATTCTCGCCAATATTAACAGGAATATACTACTGAAGGATTTACCTGTTTATGTTAAAACCTTAAATCGTGATGGGGAGCTTTACTTAAGTGGCTTTTATACAGAAGATCTAAAGGTGATTGAAAAGGCCTGTATAGATTTGGGTTTAAGTTATATGAACCATGTGGAAAGAAATAATTGGGTAGCTGTAAAGTTTTCATTGTTAGATTTTTAGGTGAAATTTGTATCTTTAAACCTTAAATCTTTTTATTTAAAAACTGATTGAAGATGAGCACGAAAGAAGAAGTTTTAGAAAAGAAAAGTACAAAAACGAAGACGCAGAAGGAAAATGAGATTGTACTTTATAATGATGATTACAACACTTTTGATCATGTAATAGAAACGCTGATCTATACCTGTGACCATACTCCGGAGCAGGCAGAGCAGTGTTCGCTTTTAGTTCACTACAAAGGAAAATGCACGGTAAAAACAGGTCCTTATGATGATTTGGAACCAAGATGTTCCAAAATTTTGGATGCAGGACTCAGTGCAGAAATAGTTTGATCTAAAAAATGTCACCTATATCTTTTCAGAAATTAAAATAAACTTTATATTTGCACCCGCAAAAAGGCCTTGTGGCGCAACTGAATAGCGCACCTGATTACGGCTCAGGAGGTTCCAGGTTTGAATCCTGGCAAGGTCACTTTTACGAATAGCAATTCGTATCAAAACCGCGCAAATCTAAGGATTGGCGAGGTTTTTTAGGTTTTGGGGAATCATTTAATTTGATTCGAGCTGATTTAGAAAGGTAGCAAAAAGACACCTTAATATCTAAAAGACACCTGAGGTGTCTTTTAGATATTGTTTTTAGTTTGAACCATATAGTTGATTTGACTTCATCTAATTATTAAATTGTTTAATTAAAAGATGACAACTATGAGTACTTCAAACACATTTTCAATTTTGTTTTTGGTTAATTCCAAAAAGGTTCCCGGCGATTTGGTAACTATCTATGTTAGAATCACCGTAAACCAGAGAAGATCCACAATCAGTTTGAAAAGAATCCCTTTAAAATCCTGGGATCCTGGCAAAAAAAAGAGCTCGGGGAAATTCTGTTGAGGCAAAACAGGTAAATCAATATTTAGATCTTGTACAATCCAAGCTTTTTCAATGTTACCAAGAGTTAGTTTTCAAAGGTAAGAAGGTTACAGCCAAATTGATAAAAGCTGTATACCTTGGAGAAGATGAAAATTCTAAAACTCTTCAAAATCTGATTGACTACCACTCCGGAAAAATAGAAAAAACCCTGGCTTCGGGAACCAACAAAAACTTCAAGATAACTGATGGCTACCTCTTTAAATTTTTAATTAAAGAAAGAAAAACTTCAGATATATATCTGAGGGAACTGGATTACAGGTTCCTTTGTGATTTTGAAAACTACCTTATCTTTTGCTATCCTAAGGATCATTCAAAAGCCATGAGCCATAATACCGCTATGAAACATATCCAGCGGTTGCGTAAAATGGTCACTCAGGTTTATAGAAAAAATTCTCCTTCGAGTATGCCTGATATGAGGAATTTGCTCACTGAGAGAGAGATAAGAGATTTGGTGAGTTATTTAGCGACTTTAAAGGAAGATGAAATGAATGCAGGAAAATTACAAGAAGAATTTTTTACTCATGGCGAATAGTTTTTTGTTATTATGCTCAACCTTCGGATTTTTGCTATCGATTACAAGAAATAACTTTTAGTTACCCGGTTTATATGTTACTACTTATTTTAAATTCTGTTTTTTGTCTCGCTTTTGCGGGATTTGCTTATGTAAATTTAAACGATAAAGATTCTTGGCTTTGGGTTTCGATATATATGGTGGCGTCTATAGCGTGTGCGTTTGCCGCTTTTGAGTATTATTTTCCCACAGCTTATCTTATCGCTATCATTTTCTACCTGATTTATGCAATCGTATTATTCTTCTCCAAAGAAGGAGTCTTGGATTGGATTACCAAATATAAACAGGAAAGTATTGTTCAGAGTATGCAGGCGACCAAACCTTATATTGAAAAAACCAGGGAGTTCTTTGGTTTACTAATTATTAGTGCTGCTCTGGCGATGAACTATTTTGTTGTCCAGTAAGAAAAGGAGCCTAAGGTTGTGCAGAGAAGTAGATTAAAACGCTTACTATTTTAATTTTCTGCCTTAAAAAGCGATCTGTGGAGAAGTTCCAATTTAACCCAAAATCTTATTCTTTTATAAGGTGTTTTAAACAATTATATCTATCTTGATATTGAAATATTTAACGATGCAAATAGAGAAAATTTTATGACTGCTCAGGTAGATATAACGAAGGCATCTGCGTTTCTAAAAACAATAATTACAGGACAGGCCAATGAGAAAGAACTGGAATGGCTAGATGAACAGGAGGATAAACTTCGAAACAATTTTCAATTATCTTCATTCTATATTGCCTTCAGTTCAACCTCCCGTTTTATTAGAAAAGAATCTCTAATCTTTTCTGAAGAACAATTAATTGAGGCAGATAGAATTCGGAATGGATTCCAGCCACAATATCTGAGTTTGTTGCAGTCCGTTAGAATCTATTTGTTGTTAATGCTTCCGCATAAAGACACACAAAAATATACGTCAAATCTTCAAAGGCTTCATGAAACTGCTGATATGGATGAGCAGGTGACATTATATTGCGCATTGCCACTTTTTCCTTATCCTGAAGAGTTATCAAAAAGTGCTGCAGAAGGGATAAGAACCAATATTACCGATGTTTTTGATGCCATAGCCCTCAACAACCCTTATCCGGCAGATTACCTGAATCAGCAGGCATGGAATCAAATGATTTTAAAAGCTGTTTTTATGCAGCGACCATTGTACAGGATTTATAGAGCAGAAGAGCGTGCAAATCCTGAACTGGCAGAGATGCTTATAGATTTCGCTCATGAACGTTGGGCAGCAAACCGGAAGGTTTTACCGGGATTATGGCGTTTTGTAGGTCCATTTTTGAATCAAACCTATTTTACAGATCTTGAGAAAGTTATTAAAGGTAATGACGACCTCGAAAAAGATGCCGGTTTATTAGCCTGTGCAAATAGCGAGTTTCCGGCGGCACAGCAGTTGCTTGATCAGTATCCAAAAATAAAGAAAGATATAGAAAACGGTAAATTGAATTGGACGATCATAGGGAAGAGATTTGAAGATGAACTTCAAAAGTGAGAACGGCCTATAATTCGTATCTCTAAATTGAATTGACTGTTTTAATTCAATAAATCAGCTAGAATTAGTTTTATCTAATAACCTATAAAAAATATACTATGTTTATAGATCCTCATATTCATGTGAGTTCACGTACAACAGATGATTACGAAGCCATGCAGCGGGCGGGTATAAAGGCAATTATAGAACCGGCTTTCTGGTTAGGTCAACCCCGCACAAAAGTGGGGAGTTTTCAGGATTATTTTAACAGCCTCGTAGGATGGGAACGCTTTAGGGCGAGCCAGTTCGGGATTAAACATTATTGTACCATTGGTTTAAACTCTAAAGAAGCTAATAATGAAGCTTTGGCAGAAGAAGTAATGGAATTATTGCCTCTCTACGTGGGCAAAGAAGGAGTTGTTGCTGTAGGAGAGATTGGTTATGACGACCAGACAAAAGCAGAAGATAAATATTACCGCCTGCAACTGGATCTGGCCAAAGAAGTCAATTTACCGGTAATGATTCACACTCCTCACCGCGATAAAAAGAGAGGAACCATAAAAAGTATGGATGTAAGTGAAGAGCACGGTCTTGATCCTTCTATGGTTGTGGTCGACCATAACAATGAGGAGACGGTACGGGAAGTAGTGGATAGAGGCTATTGGGCTGCCTTTACCATTTATCCCCATACCAAAATGGGTAGTGAGCGAATGGTTGAAATTATTCGGCAGTACGGAGCAGAAAGAATCATTGTAGACAGCGCTGCCGATTGGGGTATTAGTGATCCACTGGCTGTTCCGAAAACTGCAAAATTGATGAAAGAAAAGGGGATCGAAGACGAACTTATCCACCTGGCATGTTATCAGAATGCACTTACTGCATATGGACATAGCGGACAGATGAAAGAAAGCGACTGGTTAAACGCCGAACCGATAGATCAGCGAAAAAAGCTATCGGGGAATACCGTATTAAGAGGAGGACAGTCTCCAAAAGTAGAAGGCGATTCATCCTCAGATATAATAGAAAATTAAGAAAACTACGTTGAACATCAGGATGAATACCATTCTTGCTCACTTACAGCTGATGCGACCAGCAAATATTGTCACTGCAATTGCCGACATTTTAGCTGGTTTTGCTGTCTCCGGAGCTGCTCTACAACTCTTTTCGCCGGAAATAGGGTATACTCCCTCTCTGTTAAATTCTATACTATGGCTTATTGTAGCTACGATAGGATTATATGGAGGAGGGATCGTATTCAATGATGTTTTTGATGCAGAGCTTGATAGAAAGGAACGACCGGAAAGACCTATTCCCAGTGGAAGAGCTTCAGTTTTAAGTGCCAGCATCCTGGCAGTAATATTGTTTATAATTGGGTTTGTTGCTGCCTGGCAGGTATCTGTCCTTAGTACGATAATTGCCCTGGCCGTGGCTGTCTTGGCTGTTATGTACAATGCCTGGGGAAAACACCAGCTCATTTTCGGTCCTGTGAATATGGGATTATGCAGAGGGGGAAATTTGTTGCTGGGAATGAGTGCTATTCCTGCTGCAATTCAGGATTTATGGTTTATTGCCATGCTTCCTGTTATTTATATTGCAGCTATAACTATGATAAGCAGGGGGGAAGTACATGGTGGAAATAAAAAAGCCATTGTAGGAGGAGCTGTTATGTATGGTATCATTATTTTGGCAATTATCGTCCTTGCTTTGCGTTCAGAAATTGTTTGGTGGCAGGTAATGCCTTTTGTACTACTGTTCTCATTTCTTATCTTCCGGCCATTAATAAAAGCACTAAAAAAGCAGGAACCGCGGTTGATTGGAAAAGCAGTAAAGGCAGGTGTTCTTTCTTTAATTGTACTTAATGCTTCCCTGGCAACGGTTTTTGCGGGCTGGATTTACGGATTGGTCGTTCTCATGCTATTACCGGTTTCCCTGCTAATAGCAAAAAAATTCTCTGTAACCTGATTGGCTTCAGGAGCAACTTTTAAAAATGATTTAATGAAATCTATACAACAGAAGTTTTCTGTTCCATTTAAATATACTGTTCATTTCACAGAAGAAATTTTCAGTTTAAATAACAAGCTTTTTGCACATACCGTAAAGGATTCTCGTGCAGCCAAACTGTTTTTCATTATAGATGAGGGAGTAGTAACAGCACATCCTTCTCTATGTGATAATATTAAAAAATATGCTGAAGCTCATTCACAGGATTTTATTCTGTGTGCAGATCCTATGATAGTTCCGGGAGGGGAAGGCGTGAAAAATGACAAGCGTTACGTAGAGCAAATTCTGGATGCAAGTAATTCGTATGGGATAGACCGGCATTCTTTTATTGTAGCCATTGGTGGAGGTGCGGTGCTTGATATGGCCGGTTTTGCCACGGCTATTGCTCATAGAGGTATTCGGCATATTCGTATACCAACCACTGTTCTTGCTCAGAATGATTCAGGGATAGGAGTTAAAAACAGTGTGAATGCTTATAAAAAGAAGAATTTCCTGGGAACATTTGCTCCTCCTTTTGCAGTTATTAATGATAGCACCTTTCTAAATACGCTGGACGAGAGGGATTGGCGTTCGGGTATTTCAGAAGCTGTTAAAGTTGCCCTTATAAAGGATGCTTCTTTTTTTGAGTGGCTGGAAGCAAATGCCGCAGATCTCACAGCAAGGAAAATGCCTCCCATGGAAGAATTGATTTACCGATGTGCCAAAATGCATCTGGATCATATTGCAGGGGGCGATCCTTTTGAAATGGGCTCATCACGCCCTTTGGATTTTGGTCATTGGGCAGCACATAAACTTGAGCAGCTTACCAATTATGAGTTAAGACATGGGGAAGCAGTAGCCATAGGTATTTGCCTGGATGCTACCTATTCTTATCTGAAAGGTTTAATTTCTGTTGAAGATTTAAATCGCATTATTTCCCTGTTCAGAAAATTAAAATTCCCTGTACATATTCCGGAGCTATCAGGAGACAATCTTGTAAACGGACTGGAAGAGTTTCGGGAACATTTAGGAGGGGAATTAACTATCATGCTGTTAAGCGATATTGGCCAGGGAATTGAAGTTCATGAAATGGACACCCAATTAATATTTAAAGCGGCAGAGAAGCTTGAAGGGTTTCAGAAAGAGTAATTACAATTACAACGTGGTGGAAGTTTCCTCGTCCTTAAAAACAATGGTTCTCCCGCAGAAATTATACTGAATAAATATAGTTCAATGCATATAAACGGATATCACCTTACCTATTGTACCAACATTCATCCCGGGGAAAGTTGGGAAGAAACTTTTAGTAATTTAAAGAAATATATCCCGCAAATTAAAGCTGAAGTTTCTCCTGGTGCTGCTTTTGGAATCGGCCTTCGGTTATCTGATAAAGCCAGCAAATCAATTTTGGAAAGTGATAATCTTTCGGATTTTAAAAGCTGGTTAGCTGAAAGTAATTGCTATGTTTTTACTTTTAATGGATTTCCTTTTGGAGGATTTCATCATCAGTCAGTAAAAGATCAGGTACATCATCCCGATTGGACTACCAATGAACGTTTGGGTTATACCCTTCGGCTTTTCGATATATTGTCCGGACTTCTTCCGGAAGGAATGGAGGGAGGTATCTCAACCTCTCCTCTTTCTTACAAGTATTGGCAACCTGTACAAACAAATAAAAATGAAGTGCTGCTAAAGGCGACACTTCATATAGCTAAAATTGCTGAAAAACTCTATAAGATTCAGCAGGATAAAGGTCAGGTCCTGCACCTGGATATCGAACCTGAGCCTGATGGACTGCTGGAGAATACACGTGAAGTAATCGTTTGGTATAATGAATGGTTAATCCCGCAGGGAACGGCATACCTGAAAGAACAGTTAAATATTTCTGATACAGAGGCAGAGACCTGCCTGAAAAACCATATTCGCCTTTGTTATGATGTATGCCACTTTGCTATTGTTTATGAAAAACCAGCAGAGGTTTTTTCATTGCTGGAGGCGGAAGGAATCAGCATTGGAAAGATCCAGATAAGTGCCGCTCTTAAAGCAAACCTATCCGAAAGTACCGAGCAAAGGAAATCGGTTAGAGATGCCCTGGCTCCATTTGTAGAATCTACTTATCTCCACCAGGTAGTGGAAAGAAGTTCCGAAGGGAAATTAACTCATTATCCTGATTTACCACAAGCCCTGGAAAAATTAAATGGTCCTGGTGCAGTTGAATGGCGTACCCATTTTCATGTACCTGTTTTCCTCTCTAATTACGGTCAACTAGAATCCACTCAGGAGGATATTCTTGAAGTTTTTGAATATATAAAGAAGAAAGAGATCACTCATCACCTGGAAGTCGAAACTTATACTTGGGAAGTACTTCCGGATGATATCCAGTTGGAAATAGTAGATTCTATAGTGCGGGAATTGCAATGGGTACAGAAAAACTTATAAAATGAAGAAAACGGTAGTCCTAAATGTAGTAGCTCTATCTTCCCGTCTTATTGGGAAACACACTCCTTTCCTGAAGAAATGGTCTGAAGGAGGAAAAAAAGCAAATATTAAACCTCTGCTTCCTGCTGTAACCTGTTCTTCTCAGGCAACTTATTTTACGGGTAAATGGCCGGCCGAACACGGAGTTGTCGGTAATGGCTGGTGCTTTCGTGATGAATATGAAATTAAATTCTGGCGACAGTCCAATAAACTGGTACAGGCTCCCAAAATATGGGAGGAGTTAAAAAAAGAGGATCCCAATTTCACTTGCGCAAATATGTTCTGGTGGTTTAATATGAACTCTACAGTAGATTTTGCCGTCACTCCGCGTCCATTGTATCCTGCCACGGGTCTTAAACTTCCGGATATCCACAGCCAACCTATGGATCTCCGGCAGAAGTTGCAGAATGAGTTGGGACAATTTCCGTTATTTTCTTTTTGGGGTCCAAACGCAAATATAGAATCCACCCGGTGGATAGCTGATGCCTCCATGATGGTGGATAAATGGCATGATCCCACACTTACACTTATTTACCTGCCGCACCTGGATTATAACCTGCAGAGGGTAGGGATAGATTTTTCTAAAATGGGAAAGGATCTTCAGGAGATAGATAAGGTTTGTGAAGATCTTATTACGTATTACGAAAGTAAGGGAGCAGAAGTTATGGTTGTTTCTGAATATGGAATTACAGATGTTAATAATCCGGTTCATATAAACAGGGTATTACGGGAGAACGGATACATTTCTGTAAAAGACGAACTGGGGCGTGAAACGCTGGATACCTGGGCCAGTAGAGCTTTTGGAGTGGCAGATCATCAATTGGCACATATTTACATTAAAGATCCTCTGGATATTCCTGCGGTAAAAAAGCTTCTCGAAGAGACTCCGGATATTGAGCTAGTGCTGGATGAGGAGGGGAAAAAAGATTACCACCTCAACCATGAAAGGGCAGGGGATTTGGTGGTTATGGCGGACGAGAAATCCTGGTTTACTTATTACTTCTGGCTGGACGATAAAAAAGCCCCGGATTATGCGAGAACGGTAGATATTCACCGGAAACCTGGTTACGATCCTGTGGAAACATTTGCCGATCCAAAAATTAAGTTTCTGATGGGAAAAATTGGATGGACCCTCCTGAAGAAAAAGTTGGGGTTCAGATATCTTATGGATGTGATTCCACTGGATGCAACCTTAGTTAAAGGTTCTCATGGAAGAACCAATAAAGAGAAGGAGGACTGGCCAGTTTTCATTACTCAAAAGCCGGAACTCTTAGAAAGAACAGCTATTGATTCCGTAGATGTGTACGATTTAATCATTAAACATCTCAAATAATGATTATCATTTTAATATTGATATTGTAATCTATGTTCCTGATTAATTATTTTTTTATATTTCTGCAGCTATTTTAATATTTTTTTCACATTAATCTGT
>NZ_JAVRHP010000081.1:0-14507 GCF_031846505.1 Autumnicola edwardsiae | reverse complement strand
GGATTTTGCCAGGTGTTGAATACAGAGTACACAACTACATTTCCATTTTCTATTTCATAAATAACCAAAAAAGGAAAACGTTTTATAAATATTTCATGGTAAGGCTTTCGTTTCTGGGGGAAGTGTTCTGGGTTTGCTGTTATCCTATCAAAATAACCGTCTAAATGCTCTAAAAATTCTTCGCCCAGTCCGATACGCTTTTCTTCGTAATAGAGATAAGCTTCAATAATTTCTAAATTAGCTTCATTTTTGACCACTAGAATATATGCCATTATTAGCTGGCATTTCTTGCGTTTTGTTTGACTTGTTCCCAGGTAAGGGATTTGCTTTCGCCTTTTAAGTGTGCTTCCCTGCGCTTATCAAGCATTTGATATTGTTCTTCACTTAAGGTAAGTTCCTGCTCGTCATTTTGATAAGTTTCCGCTAAAGCCTTTATCATTTTTAAAAGCCTTACATCTGCCGTGTTTATATACTCTTTGACAGTGTTTCTCAGATCTATCGTTGCCATAACTATCTCGTTTTTCTTATCGTAAAGATACAATTTATGTTCGATCTTGTCTAAGGGTTGGGAGATCGGACTTTTGATTGCAGATATATTTTTCCCGTTACGGAACTGCCCTGGCCGATGCAGTGCAAAGGGTTGGTCTTTCTGTTGGTAAAGATCAAAAGCTTTGTAAGTCTGTTGTTTTCCTCACCGATTACACCAGCTTTTCAAATTGGTTTATGACGGATTATATTCCCGCGTTTTCAGGCTTAAGCCAAAACGCCTTTTATTTAATATCTTTGAGTAAAGGATCTGATATCATGAAGAAATTTTTTTTCAAAGCCCTCGCAAAATTTAACAAGAAGATTTTCCCCAGTTATTCAAGACAACAACTGGACCTGCAAAAGGCCAGTAAAGTGCAAAAGGCAATTATCGGATGGAAACTTTGGGTGACAAAAAATTCATTAGATTAGGTTTATTTCCTCAGTCTGTCAATCTCTTTGTGACACTAAAGTAATTCTTCACCTTCTTAATACTCAACAAGCGACGCTACAGGAAAGCGGGAAAGCTGCTGCCTTCCGTTCAAAAAACTTAATTCTACAAGAAAATTACACTGCACCACATTACCGCCCAACCTTTCCACCAAACTGCAGGCCGCCCGGGCCGTTCCCCCTGTAGCCAGCACGTCATCATGAACAAGAACATTTTCACCCTTTGAAATCGCATCCTTATGGATTTCCAGCACATCAATTCCATATTCCAGATCATATTTCTCGCTAAGTGTCTCCGCCGGTAATTTTCCTTTTTTTCTTACGGGTACAAAACCGGCGTTTAGCTTTTGAGCGAGCAGAGCTGCAAAAAAGAATCCGCGGGATTCTATTCCCACGACGATATCAATAGGCTGGTTATTAAGTTTCTGAATGAAAAGGTCTACGGCAAAATCCATCGCTTTTGGATCCTGCAGGAGCGGAGTAATATCCTTATAAGAAATTCCCTTTTTCGGAAAATCTGGTATTTCCCTGATAAAATTTTTCAGATTAGTCATGAATGCAAATTAAAGAACAGAATGTGCAATAATATCCTTTTACTTACTCATTTTTTTAGCTCTTTCCTCAAGTTTATTAACCTGCGTGGGGTACGGATTTTCTTTCAAGGTCTTTGCCAGGTGCACCATGTTGTGAACCATTAAAAGTATCATATTGTTGGTAAATTCGTGCTTATCGCCTTCAGCTTCTATATAAGAAGGCCCGGGACCAGCTTCACCTACATAGTAAGAGAAAGCATTTACGGGGATACTGAACCCATGTTCAGAAAGGTCGAACAACATACTGGAAATTGCTTTTTTGGCCCCATCTTCATTTCCGTCTATCATTACGCCGGCTACTTTGTTGTAGGTAGGATATTGGCCATTTTCGTCATTCCCTTCAGACATTATGCCATCAAAACGTTCAGCGACCATTTTAGCCACAGAGCCACGATCACCACGCCATATTGGCGATGCCAGGATGAGCATATCCGCATTTTTTACCTTTTTTAGAATGGCAGGCCACGCATCCCCTTCTCCTTCATCAGATGTTACTCCAAAGTTCACATTATGGTCTACTACCCTTACAATTTCGGTTTCCACGTCTAGTTCCCTGAAGATTTTTTCAGCATTTTTAATAAACGCTTCGGTATTTGAAGTTTCAGGTGATTTTTTAAGTGTACAATTCAGAAATAAAGCTTTTAATGGCATAATAAAAAGATTTTTACATTGTGAAACCTGAAATTATTGATTTTCAGGAATAAAATCAGTTAACACCAGGTTAAAGAAGGTTCAAATTCTGCTGAAAGAGCAGGATTTGAACCTTCTTTAAGAGTTGTGGAACCTGAGTTGAGATAATGTACTCTTGAATTCCAATTTATTAATTGGCCCTGGAAAGATTAGAGCATAAAAAAGAGGCTGTTCAAAAATGGCAATTTTCGTCCTACTGAAAATTTCAGTATCACGAATCTTTCATTTTTAAGCAGCCCCCTTCAGATTACTTCAAAAAAACTCAATCTTTCTTCTGCTGTTTTTTCTTGTCATTTTCAAATTTATCATACCTTTTACTGTCTTCTTTTCTTTGCTCATCACGGTTGGCATTTTTCCATTCCGGAGTCCTGTTAGCATCCTCTCCCTGAAACTCCCTTCTATCTGATTTCTTATCACTCATAATTGCTTGTTTTCAATTTAATTATTCCTTTCCTTTAAATATAAGCAATTGAAAAAAGGGTAAATAACTGATTATATGATTTTTAACAGGTTTTTATAAATAATCATAAAGTAAAACAGCAGTCTGTCTTTTCTTCGAAACCTAAAAGCGTTTATTTAACGGATTTTAAACCCTCTTATCTATCCAGTTAAAATTTTGAAATAACCGCGGAACAGATATTTAATTATAAATTCTGTAATTTTTAATCTAAACCTACGACTTAGTTCAGGTTATAAAGAATGCCAGCCTTAATCCTTTAGCGTGACCCTACTCACTCTGAGGCGAAAAAAGCTGGCATTCCATTTTTTAATAATGACAAGTATTTCAGCATTGGTATTCGAGGGTGAAATTTTTCCAAGGACAATTCAGGTGAATGTCAAAAGATGTCTTTAAAAATTAAAATTCTCTGGAATTCTATTAAACTTTGGTTTTTTAAACTTTCAGCCTGTAAACCGCTATAAGACTCCACAGCGTTTAACTTATTTTTTGTATTACCCTTCCGGATAATCATTAATTTTACGGCGTATTCGAGACCACTTCATGAACAAAAAGATAAAATACGGACTCCTAGTTGGTTTCCCTTCCTTAGCATATTTCGTTTACCGAAATTTCCCAAAATTAAATATTCTGACAGGTTTTGCAGCTAAAAACGTATGTTCCTGCACATTTGAAGCAGGAAGAGACCTGGAATCTATAGAATCTGGAGACAACAATTTCTTACCGGTTTTTTACGCTAAAAATAAAATTGATTTTGAAGCTAAGTCGGTTTCATCCACCATTTTCGGATTAAAAAAGCGTATTGCTGTGTACAAAGAGGGAATTGGCAGCGTACTTCTACCGGAAAATTCAACTGATGCCGTCCCGAACCTTCCTTTACCAAACCGTAAACCTGCAGCGGAAAACTTACCTTATCCCTACGGGAGAAAAGAACCTGAAAATGCCAATTTTCGCCCTGATAAACGCAAAGCTCTGGAATTTGCTGTGGAAAACGCTTTGGAATCTAAGGCAAAAGCTATTGAAAAAACCAGGGCTGTACTTGTACTTCAAAAAAATAAGCTGGTTGCAGAAAAGTATGCACCAGGATTTTCTTCAACAACAAAATTCCTGGGATGGTCCATGACCAAGAGTATTACCAGTGCAGTTTTGGGCGTGCTCGAAAGAGAAGGGAAGATTTCCCTTGCACAGGATCATCTTTTTAAGGAATGGGAAAATGATAAACGCAGCAAAATAACACTGAACAATGTACTGCAGATGAACAGCGGTCTTGAATGGGAAGAAGATTACACCAAAATTTCTGATGTTACCAGAATGTTATTTATGGAAGGCGATATGCCCAAGGTCCAGATAAACAAACCTTTAACTGGCGAACCGAACAATAGCTGGAATTATTCTTCGGGTACCACAAATTTATTATCTCGGTTTATTCGTGACCAATTTACTTCTCATCAGGAATATCTGGATTTTTGGTACAAAGAATTGATTGATAAAATTGGAATGCACTCCATGACCATTGAACCAGATTTAGAAGGAAATTACATAGGATCCTCCTATGGCTGGGCCACTGCACGGGATTGGGCAAAATTCGGGTTGCTTTATCTAAATGAAGGAAACTGGAACGGAGAACAGATTTTAAACAAGTCCTGGATAGAATATTCTGCCAAGCCTACAAACGGTTCAAATGGAGAATATGGTGCACATTTCTGGTTAAATGCTGAAGCAAAATATCCAGACGTTCCAACAGATATGTTTTCCTGTAATGGTTTCCAGGGTCAGTATATTTTCATAATTCCTTCAAAAGAGCTTGTAGTGGTTCGATTTGGCCTTACGGAGTCGCCGGAATTTGATATTAATAATTTCCTAAAGGAGATATTAGAAGCTTTTTAGTAGCTAGTGGGTTACTATTTTACCAGGTATTAATATATATAGCACAAACAGTAGATTTTAAGTAAAAAAAGCAGGAAATGCCCCCAACATTACCTGCTTTATTATTAAAGAAGAAGAAGAAGAATTACCCCTAAGACTTCTTCTAATATATGCGAAATGTAGATAAAAATAAGTGCTTACGAAATACCTAAAAAGTGGTATTTTTTGAAGTACCATAGAAGTATAAATAGTTTTTTCTTCCGCTATTGAAAAATTTCTGTGATTATAAAACCAAAGAAAAGGATATTAAAAGTCTAGTATCTATCGCCTTAAACCCTTTATTTTTTTTTCAGATTTTTCCAAATCCTGGTAACTACCTTTATAATCATCAAGACCAGAAAACCAACTACCAAGCCCATTAAAAACTCTACAATGATGCCGGGCCAACTCTCGAGAAAATTGTGCAGAAAATGAAGATTATGCATGAAAATACCTCCTGAAACCAGCAGCAAAGCTATAGTTCCAATAATTGAAAGACCTGTAATTACCTTAGGGAGTGCATTTATGAGGAATCTGCCTATTTTATCTGAAACACTGTTTTCTTTTTCGTTCAAATCGATAAGTTTGGCGCCAAATTCATCCATCCTCACGATTAGTGCTACGATTCCATAGACACCAACGGTTGCTACCAGGGCAATAAGGGAAACTACAATAATTTTTGTTAGCAATGCTACGTCTCCAACGGCACCAAGAGCAATGATTACAATTTCCACCGAAAGTATGAAGTCGGTAAGTATGGCCGATTTTATTTTTTCTTTTTCCCTGCTTAAAACTTCTTCTTTTGAAAGTTTCTCAAGCTTAGGAGTCTCCTGATTGTGGGAATGAGGAAAAAGAAATTCATATATTTTTTCTGCACCTTCGTAGGCAAGATAAAGCCCGCCAATAATTAAAATAATTGTAATAGCTGAAGGTACGAAGGCACTTAGCAGGAATGCCATGGGGAGAATAATCAACTTATTCAAAAGCGAACCTTTAGTAATAGCCCAAATTACCGGTAACTCTCTGGATGACATGAATCCGGATGCTTTCTCTGCATTTACGGCTAAATCGTCCCCTAATAATCCTGCTGTTTTCTTACCGGCGACTTTTCCCATCACCGCTACGTCGTCCATTAAAGTTGCTATATCATCGAGCAGTGCAAAAAATCCTGAAGCCATAATTGATCTGTTATTTGAAGGGCAAGATAAGCGTATTTGATAAATTGAAATATAAGGTAATACTGAAAAAATTATTTTTTTGAAAAAAATACAGCTTCAATTATCATATAGGATCTTAAGAGAAGACTTTATATAGCCACACGTCTAACTGCCAACGGCAGCTAACAGCTTGATTCGTTGGGAATAAAACGATCCATTTCCTGTTACCAAAGCGGACTTTTAGTTATTCTAAGCAGAGCCTGATTTACCGGTTCCCGCAATTTATTTCCATTAGGAAAATGATGAGGCTCAAATGATCAAATTCAGGTTAACCGGAATTATGAGGAAAACTTTCAGAAGGATTTACTTGATCTTATATGGCAGACTTGATGATAATGTGCCGCCATGCAACATATACCTCGTGGTTGACGCAAAAAAACTTTGACCTCATGATTTTCCCAATGCACGCTATTGCTATGGGGAGGACAGTTCTTACATGATGTGACCGCTGAATTCGTTTTATTAAGAATTTGATGGGCGTGCCACCTGAAGGATTTGAAAAAAAATGAATAAAAAGTATTTAATTAAAATCAGAGAATTCTCCTCTCCTAAAAAGTCAGGTTAGAAGTAGGAGTAGTTCCTGGTAAACTTGGAGAACACCATTAACATTGTAAAAGCCTTTGCAAACATTATGTTATTTATGCTAAACTTTTTGTTTCAAAAAGCACTAATCCCGAACTTTAAGATTCAAAAAAATAAAAGCTATGAGTAATACTGAGAAAAAAACACGAATCGTACAATTTCATGAAACTGGCCCTGCAGAGGTGCTCAAAATAGAAGAGGTTACCCTACCTGAACCTAAAGAAAATGAGGTAAGGCTTAAAACTGAAGCATTGGGACTTAACCGTGCAGAAGTAGCTTTTCGAAGCGGCCAGTATCTTGAACAACCCGATTTTCCGTCAAAGATAGGTTATGAAGCCAGTGGTGTGGTGGAAGCTGTGGGAAGTAATGTAAAATCGGTTAAAGCAGGAGACAAAGTTAGCACGATTCCCTCCTTCTCTATGAAGGAATATGGAATGTATGGCGAGGATGTTATCGTGCCGGAACACGCGGTGGCGAAATATCCCTCAAACCTTTCTGCTGAAGAAGCCGCGGCAATTTGGATGCCTTTTATAACAGCATATGGAGGTTTGGTGGAGACCGGCCATTTGAAAAAAGGAGATTATGTATTTATTACCGCTGCCAGCAGCAGCGTTGGGCTGGCTGCCATAGATATTGTTAAAGCCAAAGGTGGCATTGCCATTGCCAGCACCCGGAAGCAGGAAAAGAAGCAGGATCTTCTGGATGCAGGGGCAGATCATGTTATTGTTACCGATGATGAAGATTTAGTTGAAAAAGCCATGGAAATCACCGGAAAGAAAGGATTTAATATCATATTCGACCCTATTGGCGGACCCATTATTGAAGCATTGGCCAAAGCAGCGGCAGAACGGATCAGATCGCATAGGCATCCGATAATCCTTCCGACCATTGGATATTCTTTTTTGTTGTTCCAGAATTAGAGCTTTCATCACTGCGTACATATCCACATCTCCATCTAGATGATCCGCTTCATAAAAATTCCCGTCTTCATCTCTCCTTGTGCTCCTTAAATGGATAAAATTAATCCGGCACCCTAGTTTTTTAACCATACCTGCCAAATCATTTTCGACAATTACTCCATACGACCCGGTACAGAGACAGAGTCCGTTGTTTGGACTATCTACAGCATCAAGTAACACCATCAGTCTCTGTACTCATTACCCTTGGAAGCCCTAGGATTGAAAATGGAGGATCATCAGGATGAATAGCCATAAGAACTCCGGCTTCTTCAGCTACAGGAATTATTTCCTTCAGGAATGCGTAAAGATTTTCCCTGAGTTCCTGTTCTCCGGTCGATCGATACTCATCTAGCACCGTTTGAAATTGGTTTAATGTATAACCTTCTTCCGCTCCCGGAAGACCTGCAATTATATTATGAACTAAAAGATTTTTTCTTCTTCTGTTAATTTCTGCAAAGCAACTTCTGCAGCCTTTTTTTGTTTCGGAGAATAGGCCTCCTCTGCCCCTGGCCTTTTCAAAAGGAATAACAAAGCCATAGAAGCGTACCAATCAAATCCTCGGTTTCCCAAATTTACCCATAGGTGTATGGTCTATGATAATATTACCCCCTCTCCGTTAATTCACCATCATCGTTGGTCAATAAAGTTCTGTTTTGTTCTGTTAGGAAAAATCCTGGTGCCAGGGCTTTTACTTTTATATCAACTTTAGAAAAATGCACGGCCAGCCATTGTGTAAAATTGCTGACTGCCACCTTTGCACCACTGTATCCCGGTATTTTTGTAAGCGGACGGAATGCATTCATTGACGAAACATTTATGATCGAACAACCTGCCCTTCCTATCATATCTCTTGCAAAAATTTGAGTAGGAAGCAACGCGCCAATAAAATTAAGGTTGAACACGAATTGTATACTATCCTTATCCAGATCAAAGAAAGTCTTTAGTTCTTCTTCATTTTTTAGATCCTCCTGTAGCAAATGTGTTTTTGAAGTAGTGCCTTAGGATGATTCCCTCCTGCCTCATTGATGAGTATATCACAAGGTCCTAGCTGTTCAATGATCGCTTTATATGCCTTTCTCAAGCTTTCTTGTCAAGAACATTAGCCTCAAAACCCGCGGCGATACCACCACTGTCATTAATCTTTTTCGAAAGGGATGCTGCTGTTTCCATTTTAAGATCCAATACTGCTACCTTAGCCCCCTGTGCTGCCAGAGATTCTGCCATTACATTACAAAGTACTCCACCGCCACCGGCAACCACAACTACTTTATTTCTTAACTCCTCAAATTTGGTCATCTCTATATAAATTGTTGATTTCTTGTGTTTGCATCATCAATTAAGGGGATGGAAGATTACAACAATAACCATACACATCAATCTCTGGGCAATAAATCACCAAGGGAATACAAACCTCGATTCGGGGAAGAATTCTTCCCCGAATCGAATGATATTAATGAAAATTTATTAATTTTAGCTGTGTCTTAAAGTGGGTAAGGCTACAAATGCACCTTCTTCTCGAATTCTTATTGACACTATCCCGCAAAGTGTGTAAAGTTTAAATAACAGGGGTTAGACTTTTTTAGAGTCTGACTCTTTTTTCATAGATCGTGAGGAACTGATTTAAAATGACGCCCCAGTTCCTAATAGGCATAGACCATTTTTTAGTTGCTTCCCTGGCAGCCAAATATACAGATTTCATCACTGCTTCATCTGTCGGGAAAGACAATTTATTTTTAGTGTACTTCCGGATTTTCCCATTGAGGTTTTCAATGAGATTTGTAGTGTAAATGATCTTTCTTATTTCCAGAGGGAACTCAAAAAATACGGTAGGGCCTTCCCAGTTGTCCCTCCAACTCTTTATGGCATAGCAGTATTTGCTTTCCCATCTCTCTGCAAAATCATCTAGGGCAGCCTTTGCTGCTTGCTGGTGGGGTGCATTGTAAATGTGCTTCATATCTGCTGTAAAAGCTTTTTTGTCTTTCCATACCACATACCTGCAGGCGTTGCGTATTTGATGCACCACACATATCTGGGTTTTGGACTAGGGGAACACGTTCCTGATGGTATCGGTAAAGCCGTTCAGGTTATCGGTGGCCGTAATGAGTATATCTTCAGTGCCCCTGGATTTCATATCGGTAAGGACACTCATCCAGAAGGCTGCAGATTCATTCTTGCCCAACCAAAGTCCAAGAACTTCTTTCTTTCCATCCCTGCGAAGCCCTACTGCAATATATACCGTCTTATTAATTACTTTGGAGTTGTCCCGTACCTTGAATACGATCCCATCCATTCAAACAATAAGATACATGGGTTCCAATGGACGATTTTGCCATGCCACGATATCCTCAGTGACCTTTTCGGTAATCCGGGAGATAGTGGAAGTAGAGACTTCAAAATTGTAAACTTCCCTAATCTGTTCTTCGATATCACTATTGCTCATTCCTTTGGCGTAGAGCGATACAATGACATTTTCGATCCCATCAACCATACTCCCACGTTTTGGGACGATCATGGGATTAAAGGAAGCACTACGATCCCAGGGAACCTGGATCTGCGATTCCTCAAAGGAAGTACGGACCTTCTTTTGACCATAGCCATTACGGGTGTTGGGGTTGTCGGATTTCCGAAAGATCCTTTAAAAATCCGTTGAGTCCTTCTCCGCTTCTGAACTACTTCAACCGTTAAATAAATCCGCTTTTTTCATACTGTGTAAATTTTAAAATTAGACAAAAAAATAACAGGGGTCGCGACCCCTGTTATTTTCATTTACACAGTTTATGAGATAGTCCTTTTTGAGGTTATAAATTAAAAGAAAATGTTATCAGGCCCACTTTTATCATGATTTCCTTATAATTTCGGTTTCCAACCAGGGGCATATTCGCGTCCCCATAATTTCATGGCATCTCTGTCATAAATACGTCCGGTAGACTCATCTATATCAAACCCCCTTCCAATACGGGAAGCGATATTGGCGTAATGAACCATTGCCATACTTGTATTTGCATCGTCAATTGGGGCGTTAAGTTCTGCTTTACCTCTTATAGTATTAAAAAAATTCTTCACATGAATAGTGGTCATATCACCCCCACCTCCCAACGCTGTTCCAGCTTCATTAGAACCAGATCGAAAATCCCTTATAACTTCTCCATCTCTATCGTATAAAATATGTTTTTCCCTGTCAACAAAAATACTTCCTTCGCTACCGTAAATAATTGTTCCGCGTCCGCCACCGTAGGTATCGTAACCATTCCGACTTTTTCCATCCCATTGAATGATCTTATCTTCAGAGAATTTAAAAGTTGCCTCCATAGTGTCATACATTTCCCAACCGTCATTAACAAAATGTTGTTTCGCAGCTTCGACCTCCGCATGTTGGGGGAAATCTACCTGTAAAGCCCATCGGGCGACATCCAGTTCGTGAGTTGCATTATTTCCCGCTTCAGCAGTTCCGTAGTTCCAACCATACCAGTGCCAATTATAATTCCAGGTTTCTTCAGTATACTCCCTTCGGACAGCAGGTCCCTGCCACAGTTCCCAGTCCAATCCCTGTGGAACCGGAGCCTTTTTCTGAACAGGCACTTTCCCACGAGCATTGGTATAAAAAGCAACCGCTTTATAAGGTGTGCCTATAGCTCCATTATGAATATCATTTATAATCTCTATTGTATGATCTGAGGATCGTTGCTGATTACCCATTTGAACCACTTTTTTATATTTCCTGGCTGCTTCCACCAACAGTTCGTTCTCTTTCATATCATGACCGGAAGGTTTTTCAACATAGACATGCTTTCCTGCTTTAATAGCCAATATGGAACCGGGTGTATGCCAATGATCTGGAGTAGCATTTATTAATGCATCTACCTTTGGATCATCAATAACCTTACGGATATCATTCTCCAGTTTAGGCTTATAATCTATATGTTCTGAAAAATTCTTTAGAGCACTGGTGCGCTGGCTTTCCATGACATCACATAAATATAACAACTCTACATTAGATTCTTTCATGGCTATTGGTTCATAAAAGGCACCAAGTCTACGCCCAAGACCCGCAATAGCGACATGCAATCTTTCATTAGAACCTATAATACGACGATAACTTTGCGCACTCATCCCCAAGGTCGAACTTGCAACAGCAATACCGGCACCCCCCAGAGCAGTTTTTTTTATAAAATTTCTTCTTGAACTCATATTTTATAGTGTTTTTATCTTAATATTTTTAAATGCTACACGGTCGCCGTGGTCCTGCAAAAGGATGTGGCCTTTTTCTTTTTCACCAAATTCAGGCCATTCATCATATTTACTTTCAGAAACCAATTGACGATACTCGTCACTCTTTCGTTCATATTCCAAAACCTTCACCCCGTTAAGCCAATGTTCCACGTGGTTATCTTTGGAAACGATGCGGCCGGAATTCCATTCTCCAACGGGATTAATGGGTTTATTTGGATTGGCCTGGATTAAATCATATAACGAGGAAACAGTCCTGCTCCCCTCGTGGTTTCCTAACTTAGCATCAGGATGGTTTTCATCATCCAGGATCTGGTATTCCAAACCTATTGACGAGCCGGGGCCTTTATTAATATCTGTATCAACATAATATTTCACCCCACTATTTGCTCCTTCTGTTAATTTAAAATCAAATTGCATTTCGAAATCACCATAAACTTCGGTTGTAACAATATCACCTCCAGCAGCAGATTCAGCTCCTCCTGAGGAAAGCACAATTAGCTCCCCACCCTCAATAACCCATCCCTGTTCAGGGAATTCATCCAACCTGGCACCGCGCCAACCATTGGTGGTTTTACCATCCCAAAGCATTTCCCATCCCGCTTCTTTCTCAGCACTAGTTAAATTATTTTTTGTATTTACAGGCTGTACTGGGGTTTCCCTCCTATATTGATCAAGATCTTCAGTTAGGATCCTTATGTTCCTCCACATAATTTCTGTGCCCTCCGTGGCATCCTCCGGAATACTGTGGACTTGAAGGGCTATAAAACCACTATCGGTCTTATCATCTATGAGATGGGCAGCCGGTACTCCATTTACCCAGGTTTTGATTGTGTCTCCTATGGCTTCAATCCTATACTTGTTCCATTCATTTTGTTTAAACGCCTGTTGCGCCTCTTCATTCCCTATTAATGGAAATAACCAACCCCGCCTGCTTTCATCATAAATCCCGCCGCTCCAAGCCCTTTCTGATGGATCTATTTCCACCTGGTAACCGTGAACCCTGCCATTCATATAATTATCAAAACTATTGCTTCTAATTTGAATACCGGAGTTCATACTGGGATCTACTTTATACTCTAATTCGAGGATGAAGTCGTCATAATTCTTACCATTTGTAAGAAAGGTATTTGGGGTGTCGTGGACGGTAGTACCCACTATAGCGGAATTTTTCGCTCGGTATTTAGCGTCTCCCCCTATAGTTGTCCATTCATCTAAAGATTCCCCGTCATACATTGGAACCCAAGGGTCTTTTGAAGATGTTCCTGCGCACCCAATAAAAAAAATAAGAGTAACGGCTGATACTGCAATTTTTACAGTCAAAAAGTATTTAAATTTCATAATTTAATTATATTACTTATTAAAGATATTCGCTTAAATTAAAATTATACAATTGGTAGTAATCGATTTCTCAAACTTACATTTTAAAATTTTAAAAACAAATCTGTGTTAAAACAACTTTAATTATTTATTGAATAATTGGTTGTTTGCCAGTGCGACAATATTTAGGGTTATCTAGCAATAGTTTTGGATATCAATTTCAAAACTATGTACGTCCCTGATATAGGTGGACCACTAAATCAACTTATATGAAACCAAATGTAAGATTACTGCGGAAGCAACGCCAGTATTCTGGGGAGTTTAAATAGCAGATTGTTACGGATTTTGAAAAGGGCGACTATAGTGTTCCCCAATTGGAGAAGCTTCATGGGTGTTTTATCAATCTATTTACAACTGGGATTTATAAATTTTCTACCTTTAATGAGAAAGGTTTTGAAGTCATAGAAATGAAAGACAGTAGCAGTAAAAAGATGCAGGAGCTGGAAGTCAGAAATAAAGAACTGGAGGCAGCTTTTGGGCGGAAGCAGATACAGGTGAATTATCTTGAAAGATGATTGAGCTGGCCCAGACAGAACTTGAGCTGGACATTAAAAAAAAAACAGCACCCCACAATCAACTGGCTCAGGGAAAACAAAGAAATAGTGAGAGTTATTCTATGAACCAATCGGGATTACTAAAAAAGCTGTACATCAATATGCCCGACGGCAAACCTTATTTGATCGTCGTTTGATGGATTTAATATCTGAAGCAGATGATATTCGTAAAGATCATCCTGGTTGTGGGGTGAAGAAATTGTATTATACTTTAAAGCCCGATTTTATTGGAAAATACCACTTTGTAGAGGCTTTTATGCATTTGGGTTACCGTCTGAAAAGGAAGAAGAACTACAGGCGCACTACTATTGCAGGTAAGATCTATTATACAAATAAAATAAAAGGCATAGAGATAAATGCATCTTCGGTGGTATGGCAAAGCGACATCACTTATTACCGGGTAGGTGATGAATTTTATTATGCAGTTTTTATTATAGATGTTTACACTAAGAAAATAGTTGGCTATAAAGTCTCTGATCATATAAGAGGGACAGCTATTCTAAAGGTTATAAGGATGGCCTTAAAAGACAATAAAGCTCCCAAGATCCATCATTCGGACAGAGGAAGTCAGGATATTTATAAATCTTACATTGATCTTTTAAAATCGCTACCACAACAATAAGTATGGCTTTGAGTGCACATCACGATGCTTATGCTGAGAGATCAACAGAACAATAAAAGAAGAATATCTTGATCCTTGGAAACCCAAAAACTTCGATCAACTAAAAAGACAAGTAAAAAAAGCAGTAGATAATTATAACAACAAAAGATCCCATGACAATTTAAACAAAAGAAACCCAGATGAATTTAAAAATTACTGGTCAACAATTAAACCAGAAGAACGACCAGTAATTACTATTTTTGATAATGAAAATTAATATCTAAAACCGGTCAACACTAATCAGGGAAGTGCAGATATGACCATATTAGAATTTATGAACCTGAGTTCGATTAATAATATGGAGTAA